>CALDHI010000131.1 GCA_937941545.1 uncultured Alphaproteobacteria bacterium | reverse complement strand
CTCCCTTTAGAGATTATCGTTCGTAATACTGCGCAAGGCGAAATTTGTGAACGTCTTGGGGCGAAAGAAGGGCAAATCTTTACCCAGCCTTTGGTCGAGTTTTACTACCGTAATGACAGTGGTGAAAAAACATTGGTGAGTGAACAACATATCATGAGCTTTCAATGGGCTGACCCGTATGAACTGGAAGAAATTGTCTTTCAAACGTTGCGTATTAATGATTTTTTGAGCGGTCTTTTCTCTGCGATTGGTATTCGCCTGATTGATTTCAAAATTGAATTTGGGCGTCTATGGGGTGAGCATGAAGAGCTTTATATTATTCTCGCTGATGATTTATCGCCTGATAATTGTTGTCTTTGGGATGACCGTACAGGCAAGAAGCTCGACAAAAATCGCTTCCCGAAAGAGGCGGGGAACATCGTTGAAGGCTATCAAGAAATCGCCAAGCGTTTGGGTCTCATCCCACAAGGAGGCATTATCCAAGACGGAAGCATTAACGAGGCCGCCGCCGAAGATCTAAGCGAAATCGAAACAGTAACGGAACGTAGGCATTTGAGGTCTGTAAAGAAAGCATCGGTGAGTAAGCCGCGGGTTTAGATTTTTTATTGACATAATGCGGAATATTTGATAAAGCTCTTCAATGAGTTTTGATTATATACAGACAGAATTAACCCAAGCGCCAACTGGTGTGGCGGGGCATATGATGTTGGATATCAGCGATAATCCTTATGACCTTCGTCCTGCGCGTGATGCTATGCTATGGATGACGGCGCAAGAGAAAGCGAAGCTAAAGCCAAATCAAAAGCTGGTTCCTATAGTGGGTGATACGCATAATATCTCTTCTAATGCTTTCTTGGCGACAATGTACATTTCTGCGCTTCATCAAATAGAACAAGATAATTTACTTGTGACGGGAGAGAGACCCTATAATATTGTGGACAGAGAAAAGCATGTCGCCGCTGCTTTTAATGCCGAATTGATTTCGGCTACAAGCCCATATGCATATTCTTTATTATACGACACGCTATGGAAAAGAAACGTAAGGACGTGTTTTAATGATGTTGCAAAGAGTAATGGATATGTTGACATGCAAAATCCTGAATACCAAAGAATATTTGAAACGACGCGCCCAAGTAGGTTTAATGAATTATCTGCGACTAGCCAAGAGGGCATGTATGACCGTAACAAGTTTATGGCAACATATGGGTTAGAAAGAGCGCATCAAGCTAACGATATGATTGTTCAATTAACTGGTGCTCTTCATATTTTTGGCGGTATGGACGGAAAAGATGTTCATCCTTACAGTGAAGGTCTTTGCTTAACCTATGCAGACAACCCCTTATATGACGAAGCACCTCCGTCTGTTGTACCTTTTGTGTGTTTAAATGAGGACGAAAGTACAAATCATTCTATCATTGATAATGCGAAAGAGCACAAGGGAGCGGCTCTTTTTATTCGCGGATTTGATTATTCTCCATTTTCTAGGATAGGGAATTTTGAAATCGCGCGTAAAGTTAATTTAGTATCTTTAGAGCAAATATCAGTTACAAAACATTGGGAGGCATCTGGGGGGCTGGAAGGCACAAATATTGGACAGCCTAAGGCGTTTAATTTTTATCATCGAGACGCATGTGTAGAATGTCGCATCGCGCCACAATGCTAAACCACAAACTGTTCCTTCAATATCCGTTCTTCCAGGTGGTGGTCTGGGTCGAATAATAATGTACATTCATTGTCGCCTGCTTGTTTGATTTCTATGGATTGAATGTTCCGCACCTCCGTTGAATCGGCCGTTGCACTGACGGGGCGTTTGGCGGAATTAATCACATCAATTTTTACCTGAGCATGACAGGGGATCAATGCGCCGCGCCAGCGACGTGGACGAAACGCACTGATGGGGGTTAACGCCAAAACATTGGCGGACAAAGGCAAAATAGGGCCGTGCGCGGAAAGATTATACGCCGTACTGCCTGCTGGCGTGGCGAGTAATATGCCATCACACACCAGCTCATCTATACGCTCCACACCATCCACGGCAATCTTTAACTTTGCCGCTTGGCGGGTTTGACGCAAGAGGGACACTTCGTTAAACGCCATCGCTTCGTGTGTTTTACCATCCTCATCAATGGCGGTCATATGCAGGGGGTAGATGGTGACATGATGCGCGGCGCGTAGTTTTTCTTTTAAATCATCTGGGTTAAAGGGGTTGAGCAAAAAGCCAACCGATCCACAATTCATGCCATAGACAGGCTTTTGATGAGGGCGTAATTTATGCAATGCCTCCAATAATGTCCCATCACCGCCCAGCGCAACAATGACGTCTGCCTCTTTAAAAGACACAGACGGATATTGTTTGTTCAAGACCTCATACGCATTTTGCGCATCAGGCGTATCGGCAACATGAAAGGCGATTTTAGGCATAGTCTTATGATGCTTTCTGTTTAAAATTATCTTCCCATTCATTGGGGGCATTTAAGAAATTCTCTAAGGATTCAATCGTTGCACTGTCAAAATAATTTTCTTCTTTCACCACATCCAAAACCGCCCACCAATTGGTGAGGGCGTGACAAGTGATATCCATTTCTTTCAGATTTTCTTTACTTTGCGGATAAATATCGTAAGAAAAAATTACGAAAGAATGTTTAATTGTGTGACCTGCCGCGCGGATGGCATCGACAAATATTTTCTGTGATGTCCCAACGGTCATAAGGTCTTCAATCAGTATAACGTTGGCGTTATCTTGCGCGATATGCCCTTCAATCTGCGCCATACGGCCATGGCCTTTTGGTTTTTTACGCACATAAAGCATAGGGTTATCAAGGCGTTCTGCCAAGAAAGCGGCGTAGGGAATACCCGCTGTTTCGCCACCAGCAAGGTAATCCACATTTAATGGCTTAATCAGCTCCGCTGCGTCATCCATGATGATTTTGCGTGTTTCGGGTAAGGAAATCAGGCGACGCATATCACAGTATGTCGGGCCAATTTTACCTGACGTATAGGTGAAAGGTTCTTTCGTATTAATCATGATACTTTCAGTATCGAGTAATAATTTCGCTGTTTTTTTTGCTATGTCTTGGTTCATTTTATGTGCCCTCTCTGTTATTACTGGCTTACCCAAACAACGCGGCCCATCCACGCGATTTGAGTTTGGTTGAATTTACGATTTTCGTGTTTTTTATTCAATGAGCGCACTTCAACGCCATTTTCATTTTGACTGACCAGCTCCTTAACCATCACTTCGCCTTCTGTTGTTTTTAAAACAATACGATCACCTTTACGAACGCGTGAACGTGGTGAAATAACAATCACATCATTCTTACGGTAAAGCGGCTCCATTGAATCCCCTGATACTTTCAAGGCGTATGTCCCTTCATCGTTGGAGGCGGCATTGTAATCAGGGAAGCGCACTTCGTCCCAGCTATCGCCTTGCGGATATCCTTCTTCATCGAAGAACCCTTTTGCACCCGCTTGGGCAAAGCCAATGACGGGAATGCTTAAAGTTGAATCACGCTTTTGTGACTCGCTGTCTTCTACTAATGAAACAAAATCACTCATGGTTGCGCCTGTTGCGGATAAACAACGGGAGACACTTTCGGTGGATGGCCAACGTGGTTTGCCGTCAGGCGCGTGGCGTTTACTTTTGTTAAAAGACGTCGCATCAAGACCTGCTTGTTTGGCTAAACCTGATGGGCTATACCCAAAAGTTGTCGCTAAACGGTCAATCGCTTGCCAGATTTGTTCATGTGTCAGCATTTTTTTTCATCCTTCTTCAAAGTAAATTTATTCAATTAATTCATAGCATTATTCATCTTAGGATTAAAGTCTTAAGGTTGTCTTTATACAAATAGGAAAAAAGTCCTTGACAACCTGAATATAATCCTATCATAATGCACTCATCAACGCAACAATTGTATCTATAATAAAATACCTTAAAGGGAGAAATATGAGGAATATCGTGAGTCATAAAAAAGAAGAGCGCCATAACATCATTGGCACACCGTTCGAAACAGCCCAAGAGGCATGGTTTTGGTTTGTCTTAGCGCAAGACGCTAAATCTGATGGAGCGCGCATTACGGCGGGACAATCATTAACGCCGCGCCCGTGCGAGCCAAGCGATATTTTAAAAACATTGGATAGGTTGTATCGCAACCGCCTTATCAAATGGGATCATTGTTTGGTGTTGCGTCATTATGGCCGTAAGCAAATGGCACCCGATGCGCGCTATATCAAAGAAGCGAAAGCTAAGAAATTATGGGACGAAGCCATGGCACGTCTTCACCCTGTGTTGGTGCGTAAAAATATTGTGCGCAGTGAACAGAAAAAATCTTTTCCTACGACCCAATGGACGCATGATGCGGTGCTTCATAAATCATCGGTAACACATCATGTATTAGATGGGCGTGTGTAAATGCCCGCTCAGGCCTATGTCGTTTTTACAGGGAAGACGGATATATGGTGGTTGAAGTTTTTAAAATCTGGGTATCGGCATTGTTTTATTTTGCTCAATGATGGGGTGCGTTGGATCAGTATTGATCCGCTTGCGCCGTATACCGATATTCAAATTTATCATCATATTGAGGCGGATTATGATATCGCGCCGTGGTTAAAACAGCAGGGCTATCGGGTGGTTGAGGCAAGTGTCAATACAGCACATAATAAGCCTGCCCCGTTCATGCTGTATAGCTGCGTTGAATCGGTGAAGCGTATTTTAGGGCTTCATTGTTGGCGCATCATGACACCGTGGCAACTCTATCAATATTTAAATAAAAAGTAAGTCTACTTTTTAAACGCGCTCAGGGTTGCAAGCAACCTACGCGCTTTCCAAGTAACAAGTTAAATACAAAGACCCGCGTAGTGTGCTTGCACGCCTGAGCGGTCTTTAAAAATAAAATTTTTAATAATAAAGGAGAACCAATATGGGTAAAATCTTAAGCGGGCCAAAGGCACCGTCAGTGCAATATGTTGTCAGTAATCCAACATCAACATCCTCAACTACAGATTCAGCGACGTCCACCGCAACCGACACATCAACGCAAGCGGATGAAAGCCAAATCAGCTCAGAACTTCGCACGGAAAGCTTGCTTCGCCGTTCACGCGGACGCTTAGGGACAGTGACCTCAAGCTTTCGTGGGTTTTTGGACAGCGTCGGCAACACCGCCGAAACCGCACGCAAAACATTGTTAGGAGAATAGGATATGGAGTTACAATTACAAGATTTAGAACAGCAAACGCGCCTGAACAAGATTATCGCGCGTTACGAATCCGCAAAATCAAAACGCACCAATTGGGAAAGCCATTGGGAGGAATGTTATGATTATGCTTTACCACAACGCAGTGATATTTCAAACTTTGGTTTATCAGGCGCGGCGCGGGTAAAGGATTTATATGATGCCACCGCCATGGATGCGGTGGATCAACTTGCCGCCAGCTTGCTTGGGCATTTAACACCGCCATGGACGCCATGGTTCGGGTTTAAAGCAGGGCCAGATTTATCCGCAAGCGAGGCAGAGAAAATTACGCCTATGTTGGAAGACATCGCCAAGAAGATTCAATCTCATCTTGATAGATCAAATTTCAGTGTTGAAATGCATCAATGTTTTTTAGACTTGGTTGTCGGGGGGACGTCCACGCTGTATTTTGAAGAAACGCCCGTGGGTGAGTATTCGGCGTTTAAATTTTCAACTGTGCCATTGCATGATGTTGTGTTGGAAGAGGGTGATAAGGGGTTCTTGGATGCCTCCTACCGTAAGTTATCTTTGACCTTATCGGCAATGCAGGCACGATATAAAGGCGCAAATATCCCAGCGCATATCGTGACGCAAGGGGAGCGTGATAGTGATGCGCGCTTCGACGTTTTGGAGGCGATTACGCCGTTAAAAGGGCAATATCAATATATCGCAATCTTGCTCAATGAAGGGATGCCCGCGTTATTGAAAGAAGGAAGCTTCCAAAAATCTCCTGCTATTTCGTTCCGCTGGATGAAATCACCGGGCGAGGTATATGGACGCTCCCCCGTGATGAAGGCGTTGCCTGATATTAAAACCGCCAATAAAGTGGTGGAGTTGATTTTGAAAAATGCGTCCATCGCCGTGACAGGCATTTGGCAAGCCGATGATGATGGGGTGTTGAACCCCGCTAATATTGAGCTGGTCCCTGGGGCGATTATCCCTAAGGCCGTTGGATCACGAGGGCTTCAACCGCTTGAAATGCCAGGGCGTTTTGATTTATCGGAGCTGGTGCTGAATGATTTGCGTATACGCATTCGTCATGCGTTATTAGCTGACAAGCTTGGGCCTGTGTCTTCTAAAAAGATGAGCGCGACAGAAGTGCTTGAGCGTTCGGCGGAAATGTCTTTATTACTTGGGGCAACCTATGGACGTCTTCAATCTGAATTACTAACACCCTTAATTGAGCGTGCGTTTTCCATTCTAAAACGTCGTGGTGAAATCCCCGATATTGCGTTGGATGGGCGTAACATCATGATTGATTATCGCTCTCCGCTCTCGCGTATGCAAGGGCAGGGGCATGTGCGTAATGTCCTGACCTTCCTAAATACAGTTTTAACGATGGGGCCAGAGGCGGCAGTGAATATTGATATTCCAAAAACAACGAAGTTCTTGGCGGATGCGATGGGCATTCCTAAAGATTTAATCGCCCAACAAATCATTCCAGAGATTACCCCGCAATCCTTGGGGGATATCGACATCAACCAAATTGCACAAACCTTAGAGGAGGGCGTGACTGATGTTTAATAAAACAAAAAAACTAACCGAGATAGAGCATCTGTCACGATTGGAGCGTAAGGAGATAGGCAAGATTTTTTTTCGTGCTTTTCATACCGACGATGGGCGTAAAGCGTTGCATTATCTGGAGTATATTACCTACCACCGCGCCGCAACAGCCACCGCCAGTGAAGCGCAACTGCGTCATATGGAAGGACAGCGAAGCCTTGTGAGCATGATAAGAAAATTAATGAATAATACTTAATTAAGTACGCTCAAGCGTGCAGGCACGCTACGCGCCACTCAGTAACTAAATGAATTACTTTATCTAAAAATTTATCAAACAAAACAGGAGACCTATGATGAATGACACATTACTTGACAACGATATACCAGCAAAATTTAAAGATCCAAAAACAGGAGAGTTTAAACCTGACGCGATGCTTCAATCTTATAAATCGCTAGAGACTAAATTATCCAGCCAACCGCGTGCGCCAAAATCGCATGATGATTATTGTGTTGATTGCACGCATGGTTTGTTTGAGGAAGACAAAGAGCTTAATGCAAAAATGCACAGCCTTGGCTTTACCAATGACCAAGTGCAAGCTGTGTATGACATGGCGGCCGAGAAAATGGTACCGATGGTTATGGACATGGCGAGCGATTTTAAAGCTGACCGTGAAGTGGAGAAACTGGTTGAACATTTTGGCGGGGCAGAGCGCTGGAATGAAGTATCAAGACAGCTTCTTTCTTTTGGACAAAAGACGCTTCCCGCTGATGCGCTGGATAGTCTCACTAGCTCTTATGAAGGCGTGCTGGCGCTGTATAATATGATGAATGGTGAAGAGCCGTCATTGGATATGCAAGGTAACGGTATCGAAAAAGCAAGTGAGATGGATTTACAATCTATGATGCGTGACCCTAAATACTGGCGTGAAAAAGATCCCTCTTTTGTTGCCAAAGTGACAGAAGGCTTCCAACGTATGTATGGGAAGTAATTTTAAGCATTCTTATTACTAGCGTCATTGCGAGGAGCATAGCGACGCGGCAATCCATTTTTATCTCAAGGTGGATTGCTTTGCGTAACCTCGCAATGACGTGTTCTTTTAATAATGTAAGTCTACATGTCTAAATGCCGCTCAGGCGTGCAGTCACGCTACGCGGGTTTCCCCCAAACGGTCATCTCCTGGATTTATCTTTTAAATTCTAAGAGAATATTTCTTTGTCGGATGAGATTGTTTTATAATTTTTGATGCAATTCAGACAATGACGAAAGGGAGGGAGGGACTAGCGTAGCGCGTTTACGCGCCTGAGCGCTCTTAAAAAATTTAAGCTTGGGAGTTTGCGAATTCTTGTGCCACATAATCATCAACGACATTGTTGAATTGGCGTTCAATATTTTGGGACAGAGGCGAAAATTCAACAACGAATTTATCGCGTCCTTTGCGTAAAATGCGCCCTTTATGTTCAACATCAACAACGCGATCGGTCAGCTTAAAACGCAACGTTACCGTTTTACTATCTTCAATACCAAAGGTACGGTCATCACCATTGAGTAAAATTCCGCCCTTGCTCCAGTTGACAACGGGGAAGGCGATATCGTCAATGATGGCAATACATTGGTCGGATTCACGGCGCTCAAACGCACGGCGTGTGTCCTCATCATCGTTGCTGACGGTGCCTTTTAGGCTATTTAAAATTTGTTGTAGCATATATTTGTACTCTCTGTTCATTGCTTTATATAGACATAATCCATAAAAAGCAATTTATTTTGTTATATTATTACTTTTTTATAAAAAACTCTTGACTTTATAGGATTTTATTCTTAAGATGCTCTTATCAACGCCATAATTGTACCTATAGTATAACGGCTTTTTGATAAAAATAAAACATCAAGATAACGGTTATTCATAAGTAAAACACTTATTCCTAGCGGGGTAGTGGTTTCAATAGTAAGCGCCTTACCACATTTAATTCGCATCGCATCTGTAAAAAGATACAAAACGACCCATCATCGCCCATACGGGCGCATGGTTGATAATCTTCCTTTGTTTTAAGCGATAAACTTTAATCATAATTTATAGGAGACATATATATGTCAGATACAATCGATCAAGCGTTCGTGAAACAGTTCGAGCGCGAAGTCCATGAAGCATACCAGCGTCAGGGCTCAAAACTAAGAAACTCCGTCCGTACAACCAACAAAGTTCTGGGTGCGTCAACAACGTTCCAAAAAGTAGGAAAAGGCACAGCCGATACAAAGGCAACAAACGGCCTTGTTCCTATTATGAACCTTGTTCATTCAAACGTTGAATGCGTGTTGCAAGATTATTACGCTGGGGATTGGATTGATCATCTCGATCAACTCAAAACCAATATTAATGAGCGTCAAGTGATTGCCAGCGCAGGGGCGAATGCCTTGGGACGCAAAACGGATGAGATGATTATTGGCGCGCTTGCCAATGCGTCCACCAATGTTATCGCGGATGCCAACACAGGCTTAACCAAAGCCAAAGTGTTAGAAGCGTTTGAGCTGTTCGGTGAAACGGATATCCCAGATGACGGGCAACGCTTTGCCACTGTTGGGTGGAAGCAATGGAGTGACTTGTTACAAATTGATGAGTTCGTCAATGCGGATTATATCGGTGAGGGCAGCTTACCCTACGCCAATGCCGCGACCCAAGCCAAAATGTGGTTGGGAACAATTTGGATTGCGCATTCAGGTTTACCTATTGATGGTAATGACGTGCGCTCATGTTACTTCTATCACAAAACAGCCATTGGCCACGCCATCGGCAGTGATGTGATTACGGATGTTAGCTGGCACGGTGATCGCGC
>CALDHI010000130.1 GCA_937941545.1 uncultured Alphaproteobacteria bacterium | reverse complement strand
GATGAGTCTTCTTTCATGACTGGTGAAACTATCAATGTTGATGGCGGATTATCATAGCAGCGTAACATCTCGTAACCCCACAAAGCTGTTTGTTAAATAAATATGCTTTGCATCTGTAAGACGCTTCACAGAAATGCTTTCTTCTCGTACTTCGCGCTCTTCAATTAATTTTCTGCGGGTTATACCTGCCAAGACGCCATCAGATAAGGGCGGTGTAATCAGCACGCCGTTTTTTTCTTCAATGAAAATATTACTTGTGGCGGCGCAGGCGATGTCACCGTTGGTGTTGGTGAGTATGGCTTCACTACCGCCAAGACTTGTCGCTTTACGCCGCGCGGCGTAGCTTCGTGAGTAATCAAGGCGTTTACAATTTTCTAGGGCGCATCCTGCAATGCGTGGAAAGTCTGTTACAATAACACATTGAGCAGGGGCGATTTTTTCAGGATTTTGCGCGGGTTTTACTTCGATTAAAATCGTCGGCGTATGCGCCATTTGTAATGGCGAACGCACTTCGCCGCCTGTCACGGTTGTACGAATGCGAAAATGCCGTTCGCTATAATTATTCTTCGCAATGAGCGTGTCACAAATTTCGCTGAATTTTTCTAGATTAAAAAAAGGTGTCAACCCAATAACTGTTTTGCTGTCATGAATAATACGCTCGTAATGTTCTTTAATATGAACAGGGATACCCTCTTTGACTAGCATAGAATCAAAAATACCTATCCCTGTGGTAAATCCACAATCCGTGTAAGAGATAATATTTTTATCTTGCGTAAATACACCGTTGTAATAAATCATGTTTTAAAACTTTCAAATATTTTTGCGCCTTTAGTGTAGGTCTCAGAAAGTTCGCTCTGCGGGGTTGAATCGCTAACAATGCCACTTCCCAATTGCAAGGTGGCTGTGCCGTCTTTTACGATTAAGGTACGTATAACGATGCTTGTATCCATTGCGCCATTAAACCCAATATAGCCAATGGCGCCACAATATGCACCGCGTTTTGTCTCTTCAATTTCCTCGATAATTTCTTGTGCGCGTATTTTGGGTGCGCCCGTGATAGAGCCACCAGGGAAGCAGCTCTTAAGCAAATCAAGCGCAGTTTTATCGTCTCGCATAACGCCAGTCACTTTAGAGACAAGGTGGTGAAGGTTTTCAAAGGTTTCAATTTCACACAGTTGCGGGACGGTGACGGTGTTTTCTTTACAAATTTTAGATAAATCATTGCGCAGTAAATCCACAATCATAATATTTTCAGCACGGTCTTTCTCGCTATTCAATAGGATATCTGAATTTTCTTCTGCGGATAATGTGCCTTTAATTGGGCAAGTTGTAACGCGCTTGTTTTTGACATTTAAAAATTGTTCGGGGGAGCAAGATAAAATTTGTGTGTCACCAAAATTTAAGTAAGCGCTAAAAGGGGCAGGGTTTATATTTCTTAAATGATCGTAATGAGAAAAACTATTAAAATTAGTTGGTAGTTTCGTGGTAAATGCACGCGATAAATTTGCCTGATAAATCTCTCCTGCATAAATATAATCAATAATTTTTTGTACGTCGTTGCAATAATCATTATCCGTTTTATTGCTTTGCCATTGTGCGTGGGGCGCTTCATATTGTTGTGGCGTTTGTTCAGCGATATTAGGAGCGTTATCACCTATGTACCACGCTTCATTTGCATGGTGATTGAACGCTAGGACGTTTGTATAAAGCCCTAAACACGCATCAGGCATGTTTAAAATATCTTGTGTGTCATCGGGGAGTGTTTCTAATGTCCTCCCTAAATCATACCCAAAATATCCTGCGAACCCGCCAATAAAGGGGATGTCGCCATTGTAATCACATGGGCAGTTATCTAAACGGGATTGTAGAAATCCAAAAAAGTCATACCCTTCTATAATGCGCCCATCATGCGTGATAACATTATTTTTTATTGCAATCCGCTCAATAGGATCAAAGGCAATAAAGCTCCATTGGTTGAGCGGGTGAGAAGCGCGGTTGCTGTCCAGAAAAATTGTATAGGGCTTATCTGCCAACGCTCGCGCACACGTAATTGCATCGGGGCCATCCCATTTTTGAATATTAGGCATCTTCATGCGGCAAGAACTCTTTTATAATTTCACAAGCTTGCTTTAATCCAACGCGCGTCACTTCAACTCCTTCAGGAAAGGCGCCATAAAGACGCGATGGCATCATACCATCCAGCATTACAAAAATCCCTTTATCATCAGCGCGACGTATGAGGCGACCAAAGGCTTGTTTTAGTTTCAGACGCGTTAGCATGTCGTCATATTGTTTTTTACCAAACGCTTCACGGCGGGCTTTATGCAGGATGTTCGGGCGTGGCCACGGCACACGGTCAAACACCATAAGCTTTAATGACGCCCCTGGAACATCCACCCCATCACGGATTGCATCTGTACCCAGTAAGCAGGACTTTTCTTCTTCGCGGAAAATATCAACCAATGTCCCTGTATCCATACGGTCAATATGTTGCGCATAAAGGGGAATGTTTTGGTCACTTAAAGTAAGCTTTATCTTCTCGTGAACGGCGCGTAGGCGGGAGATGGCGGTAAACAATCCAATGGCACTGCCTTGTGAAGCTTTGAATAAAGCTTCATAGGCGCGGGCAACTTGGCTTAAATCATCTTTGCGTACGTCATCAATAATAAGTATTTTTGTCCGTCCTTTATAATCAAAAGGAGAATCGTATTTTTCTTGTATAGGGTCTTTAGAAAGTAAGTCGCTCCCCGTGCGTTGCGCCGCAACCTGCCAATTGACGGCTTCATCTTCTGTTCCGTCTCTTAAGGTAGCAGACGTCATGACGATGCCGTGAGCGTGCGGTTTTAACGCACCAGAAAATGGAATCATCGGGTTGACCCAGTGACGGTATAATCCAATATCAACGGCGCGTCCTTCAAACTTTTCTATCTGCATCCAATCAACGAAGCTCTTATCATCTTCGCCTGATTTTAAATTTTCTAACATGGCGATCCACGCGCCAAGGCTCATCTGCGCTCTACGCTCTAAGGCGCTTTGGACAGCATCTAGGCGCTTTTTTGTATCGCTTTCTAATGTCTCGGCATGGTCAACTAATTTTTTGCGTAGTAAGTCGGCTAATTCCAGCATTGGCTTTTGTAGAGCCCTTAGGGCCGTAATAAGTTTTGGAATGGTGGCGACGACATCATCGTGAAGGGGGTAGGTTCCTGTCTCCATAGAGTAGGGCGTATTTTGTCCATTACTGCGTGTGTAAACTTGGCTGTAGACACTTAATATGAATTCTTCTGCGGCCCCTTTTGGGACGTTCTCACGTAATCTGCGTTGCCATCCATCACTGGTTAGGTGACGCGCATTTTCTAAAATTTCTTGCAAGTAGCGTGAGCCTTTTTCATCTCCGCTTAATAAATCTTCGGCGCGGGCTTTTAACCCCTTCATACGTGATTTACGGCTGGCTTCACTGCCCCGCAACCATCGGCGTAAATCATAAGTTTCGCGCGCGGTTAAATGCCCTGCAAAGGCGCTGTCGGCGGCATCAAACAAATGATGTCCTTCATCAAATACATAGCGCTTAGGCAGTTCCTCGGTGTTTTGATTTAAGGCCGTTTGTATCATCACCAACGCATGATTGGCCACCACGATAGAGGCATGTTGGGAGCGTCTAACGGATTGCTCCACAAAGCATCTGTGGTAATGATCGCATGCAGAAAATATACATTCACCGCGTGTATCAGATAGTCCTGCTGTATGGTGATAGCCTAAGAGGTCACTCAACCAACCAGGAAAATCTGAGCCACTGACGAGTTCA
>CALDHI010000129.1 GCA_937941545.1 uncultured Alphaproteobacteria bacterium | reverse complement strand
CGCCGCAAAAATGACATCACCAAATCACCGCTGGATCAAATCTCGGGGATTGGCGCACGACGTAAAAAAGCGCTGCTTCGCCATTTCGGCTCTGCCAAAGAAGTTGCCAATGCGGGTATTCAAGATTTAATGACCGTCGGCGGAATTTCCAAAAGCGTCGCAGAAAAAATCTACGACCATTTTCATTAGGTTTTACTACGAAGGCGTATTGTTATCAAAATAGCCTGCTGGCGTGTCGGAGACGCAAGTTCCTTCTTTACCACTTGCGCAGACTCTATACGGGCGGTCTGTAATTCGATGAGGATTAGATCTACTTTTTTTAATGATGACCTTGTCATTTCCTCTTATTACTTCGATAAAGTCGGTATCCATATCTTTTAAGGCCTGTGCAGTTTCTTGTGACATAAGGGCAACGGCACGTCCTACGTTATCTTGACCGTTGGCGTAGTCCCAGCCTGCACGTAGCGTGCCTTTTTGGGTTTCTAAAAAATCTCCCAATTTTTTGCGCGCAACGCTATAATCTTCATGTCTGTTGGGAATAAGCCATATGACATATTCTGACTTTGCTTCACTCATGGGAATAATTTTTCTACTCATTGTTAAACCTCATATATTGGTCTAGTCAATATAGGTAGGGCATAAATTATGTCAACAAAAATTAATCCAACAAAGGGGCAACCATATCGGCAATCACTTCATCGCCCATATGATCTTGTTTTAGCCAAATCAAAACAGCCAATAGTATCAACATTATAAACCAGATAATCGTATTGTTGCGTGAGGCTTTTTTCGCGTTCTTTTCTTCAAACCATGTGCGAGGTTTGATGCCTTTGATACGGAAGATGGCTTGTGCGGCTAAATTCACACAGACGATATTGGTGGCGAGCAATAAGAACGAGCCGTAAGCCAAGCCAAATTGTCCATTCCCTAACGTGACGCCTAATGTCACAGCCGGCGGCATCAAGGCCACAGCGACCATAACGCCAACCAACGCGCTGGAAACACCCATGGTTAAAGACAAAACCGCCGCAGCGCCCGAAGCGAGGGCGAGGATAATACTGGCATAACCAATATTGGTACGGTTCATCATCTCTGTACTGTTCAAAACGGCGTCTTCAGATATGAGCAAGCTGGCCAGAATCGTAATGACGAGTGTGAATGACAAGCCAACTATGTTTGTTTTAATGGCGCGTAAAATAAGGGGTCTATCCCCTAAGGCCGCACCAAAGGCCAAGGCCAAGTTTGGCCCGAGTAAAGGCGCAATTACCATCGCGCCAATCACAACGGCAACGTCACTTTGGATAAGGCCAATCCCAGCCACCAATGAGGATAGCGCAATTAACAATAAAAAGTCCGCAGATAGCGTTGCGCCTTTTTCCATGTCCGCATGCAGTTCTTCGCGCGTGACGGAGCCTTTTAATATGTCTGTAATTTTCAACTTGCTCGGAGATTTTGTGTCTGCGCCTTCTTCTGGTTCGGGTTCCACAGGTTTCGGCAATGTGGCCTCAACGGGTAGAAGCAAGATGCGCCAGCCATCGTTATTTTGAACGCGGCGCGTCAGAGCGTCCATTAATTCTTGCTGGTTTTTGACGTCCACTAAGATGCGTGTTGTCGTGCGTTCTTCATCATTATTGCCAAACCAGCTCTTGCGTTTTGTCTGCCAGCAATCAATAGCATTGTTCTTTTCGGCTAACTCTCTGATTTTATCAGAAGATTTTTCAGGAGCGGAAATTTCTATTATTCTCAATGACATAGGGCATTATCTCTTATTTGTTAGTGAATTTGGCAAAAAGATGCGTTTTTTTTCATCCACTGTCAAGCGCGGTATTTTTTAAGGCTAAATATCTATATATATCAAAGGGCTGCGCTCTTTTTCCCTTGTTCTTGTTGAAAAAGATTTATTTATTTCTTGCGAAATGGAGGCGGGTTTGTTAAATAATGCTTATCCAAAATTAACGACTATTAGCGGTTTATAAGGCTTTGCTGGCTTAATGAGGTGCAAATAGATAAGGAGGGGTATGTTTCATCGGACGGTAAAAAAAGTGACGCAACCAAGCGAGGCACAATCTAAAGTTGAGCCACAAAAACAAATTAATGTTGCCCAACCTTACAAGAATAGAGTAGAAAGTTCTGCTGTTGAACGATACGCGAAATTTCAGCCTATGGATGAAGCGCATCAGATGGAGCAAATGAGGGCGAATGAAAATTCGAACATACCAAATGAAATGCCAGTAGAGATTTCTGCTGAGATTAAAGACTTTAACGATAACAATAATTTTGAACCCCCCTTTAATAACCAATCACAAAATCAAGTAGAGGAAAATAATTTTATGAATAACCCAGAACCACAAAAAACAGAAGACAAAGCCGGACAAAGCATGGCACCACAAAACCGTGATGTGAATATTCCTGGCAATAATTTTAAACGTCCAGCGCAAGCGCCGGCGCAACCTGCTGTTGCGGGTGCACGTCCTAGCTACCCTGGTGCTTATTCGCCCAATACTGCGGCAAATGGCCCATATGGTGCGCAAGGCGGATCTGGTAATGGTCGTAAATTGGTTATTGGCCAAGGCATTACAATGTCAGGTGAAATTGAATCTTGTGAGCATTTAATTGTTGAAGGCACAATCGAAGCGACACTAAAAGGCGCAAGCGTTCTTGATGTCTATGAAAGTGGCGCGTTCTTAGGGACTGTAGAAATTGACGAAGCCAATATTGCGGGTCGTTTTGAAGGCGACATTACAGTGAAAGGTCGTTTGACAATTGAAGCCACAGGCCAAGTTGTGGGTTCTATTTCTTATAAAGAGCTTTCAATGGAAGCTGGCGCGGTAATCGATGGAACAATCAGCCCAATTGGTTCGCCAAATGCGGCTAAAAATGCAAACGCAAAATCAGCGCCAGCGAAATCAAAAAAAGCGTCTACTGATAATGGAGCCCAGCTTCCTTTCAGTGACAAAGGCCAAGCTGCGGAATAATTATCAATAAATTTTGATGTTAAACCAATTCTTAAATAATTTTCGTAAACGCAATCGCATACTGCAATTTACGAACAAAAGCGTAAACCAGACTGTAAAGTCTGGTTTCGCTGTATTTTCTGGTGTCTTTTCTAACGCTCGTCTCAACGTCGTCATGATGGCGTTCAGCTTGCTTCTTGTGGGAAGTTGTAATGAAAGCGCCACTATTCTCGATTTTTCTAAGACCCCTCAAAATTTAGAGAGCTTAAGCAAGGCGGATTTGATGCGCTATGGCTACGCCCTTCAGGTGACGATGCATAATGATCCCAACAGCCTAAAGCAGATGACATCCCATGAGGTGTTCTTGGCTTTGTCTACGCCAGATTTAACTCGCAATGACGGGCGTAATAACATAGGGCAATATCGCACTGATAAATGCGTGATGGATATTTTTTGGCGTATAGGTGATACGATATCCCATTATGAGTTTCGCCAGCGTCGCTCCGTCCTAAACAGCGCCCAAGCTATTGAGCCTCCTAGAGCGTGGCAATGTGTTCAGGAGATTATTGAGCAACGTAAAGAGGCGATTGAAGACGGCTTTAAAGAAACCTATGCGGTTTTATCTTTAAACGCGCAAAGATCATAAACAGAGCACTTGCCGCAATCTGGCTTGCGCGCTTTACAAATATAGCGTCCATGTAAAATCATCCAATGATGCGCATGGAATTTGAACTCATCAGGAATAACGCGCTCTAGTTTTTCTTCCACTTTATCAACGGTTTTTGCTTTGGCTAAGCCTGTGCGGTTTGATACGCGGAAAATATGGGTGTCTACGGCGATTGTTGGAATGCCAAACGCCATGCTCATGACGACATTCGCGGTTTTGCGTCCAACACCCGGCAGGCTGACTAAGGCGTCGCGGGTTTGTGGGACAATGCTGTCATAGTCATCAATTAAAATCTGCGACAGTTTGTAAACGTTTTTCGCTTTGGCGTTAAATAAGCCAATTGTTTTGATATGCTCACGAATTTTATCTTCGCCCAACGCTACCATTTTTTCAGGCGTATCTGCGGCGGCAAACAGGGCAGGCGTCGCTTTGTTCACCCCCACATCAGTCGCTTGCGCCGATAGCGCCACCGCGACCAAAAGCGTAAACGGATTGACGTAGTCCAGCTCCCCCTTTGGTTCGGGCTCAATCGCCTGAAAGCGCGTAAAAAACTCTACGATGTTTTCTTTTTTCATGATTTTATATATTCAAAGCGGGCAATATCAAAATTCTTTTTAACGTCACCATCAGCAAACACGGCGCCATTCATTGCGATGTAAACACCTGCTGGGTAGTGAATTAAGTTTGCAATAGCGAAGCCTAAGTTAAACCCGCCATCCGTAGGGCAAAAACCATCCATGGGAATCATTGACCCTGTCAAAAAAATTGTTTTAGGAGTATTTGTTAGCTTTTCAGTAAAATAATGAAGCGTTTGCGTTAAAGTGTTTGTGCCATGAGTAATAAGAATTTTGTCGCTAGGACTATTTTTTATTTTCTCGATAAGGCTATCGCGTACCTGATTGGTGATGTCGTTACTATCCACCATGATATGTTGGTCAAAGCTAAAATAAAAATGAGGTTTAATAATCATATCTAGAAAACTAGGGATGCCGCTTTCTTGCTTTACAAGGCTACTTTCAGTAGGCGCGTAAAATTTTGAATCAATCGTGCCGCCTGTTGCGATAATGTGTATTTTATTTTTTTTCATACTTCGCATTGTATAGCTGTTTATGAATTTTTCAAGAAAGCTTGTTTTATTAACCTTGGGGTTTATATTCAAACTATGGTGATTCGGAATATAAAATTCGATAGTAAAGCAACTGAAAAGATTGTGTATGGTGTGCATGACACGCCAATCGGGCAAATCGTTGTGGCGGAAAGTTCCAAAGGCGTTTGCTGGTTAGGGTTTATGATTAGCAAAGAACAAGGCGCTTATAAAGGCGACGGCTTTACGCGTATGAATGAATATTTCCCCAACTCTGAACTTATCCGCGATGATGCGCGCACAAAAGAATTGGTCTCTCAAATTATTAAAGCGTGGGATCATGATACGCTGGATGAAATTAAACTGGATTTACGTGGAACAGAATTTCAACGCGAAGTTTGGCGTGCTCTACTGAATATTCCAAAAGGTCAGGTCATTAGCTATGGCGACGT
>CALDHI010000128.1 GCA_937941545.1 uncultured Alphaproteobacteria bacterium | reverse complement strand
GGAAATAAGGATGTTGATTATGCGTATTACCTAAAATCTCTGGCGTATTACGAGCAAATTTCTGATGTGGCGCGGGATCAAGATATGACCTTGCAGGCGTTGAAATCTTTCGATGCGTTAATTACGCGCTTCCCTACCAGTAAATACACACGTGATGCGAAGCTTAAACGTGATTTAACGCTGGATCATCTGGCGGGTAAAGAAATGGAAATTGGGCGTTATTATTTAAATCGTAATCAAATTAACGCGGCGATAAATCGCTTTCGTAGCGTTGTTACAAACTACCAAACCACAACGCATGTGCCAGAGGCGTTGCATAGAATGGTTGAATCATACCTGACTTTGGGCCTAGACGGGGAGGCACAACGTATTGCCGCCGTGTTGGGGCATAATTATCCTGGGTCAAAATGGTATGCGGCAACGTATAAAATTTTAGACACTGAATCACGCGCGAAAATTTTGGAAGACCGTTCCTTTATTGATAAAACGGTTGAGTCCTTATTTAAGCCGGATTAAGGAACGCGGGGACCCATGCTCGCAACGCTTACCATCAAAAATGTTGTTCTGATTGAAACGCTTGTCATTGATTTTGCGAAAAATCTTTGTGCGTTGACGGGGGAAACAGGCGCGGGTAAATCTATCCTCTTAGATTCATTAGGGCTGGCGTTGGGCGCCCGAAGTGACTCTGGGTTGATACGGCGCGACGCGGACAAGGCCGTTGTGACGGCTAGTTTTGATTTGGCTAAAACGCATTCCGCCTTTAAAATTTTAAGTTCAAATGATGTTGAGCATGAAGGCGATTTAATCCTGAAACGCGTGCTAACCAGTGATGGTCGCTCCAAAGCATTTATTAATGACCAAGCCGTAAGTGTGAGCTTGCTTAAATCTATTGGGCAAACCTTGGTGGAAATTCATGGGCAATTTGATACCTATCACCTTATGGATGCCAGCAATCACGTTGTGATGTTGGATGAGTATGCAGGGCATGGCAAACAACTAGTGAGCCTTAAATCCAAATGGATAACATGGCGTGATTTGAAAAAAGCGTTAATTACCGCGCAAGAGACAATTGAGCAAGCGCGCGCCGATGAAGAATATTATCGTCAATCCTTAGAAGATTTAGATAGCTTATCCCCCGAAAGTGGGGAGGAAGAAAAGCTGAGCCGTTTGCGTGAGCGTCTTATGCGCCGTGAACAAATCTTGACCAATCTCAACGAATCGCAAATTAGTTTGGGTGATATTGAAGAGTTGTCTGGTAAAGTCTGGCGTAATTTTGAACGCTTGGGTGAAGAAGGCAAGCTGGCGGTTGAAGCGTTTTCGCGGATGGAGAGTGAGATGCAAGAAGTATTGAGCGCGATTGCGGATGTCTCCCATGATGTTGAGAATAGTGAGTTTAGCCTAACTGAAATTGATGACCGCTTGTTTGCTTTAAAGGCGCAAGCGCGTAAATTTGAGTGCGAGATTGATGCGCTACCGGCTAAGCGTGATGAAATTGCAGCCGCGCTGAATGCTATTGAAAATCAAGATGCGGATTTAGCGCAGATGATGCGTGATGTGGAAATTGCGAAAGAGGCGTATGAAGGTGAGGCGCAGGCCTTGTCTGTGAAGCGTCAAAAAGCAGGCGAGAAAATTGCGAAGCTTGTCATGAAAGAGCTTGTTCCGCTGAAATTAGATAAGGCGCGTTTTGAAGTGGCGATTGAGACACTGGATGAAAATCAATGGAACATAAACGGCTTGGATAAGGTTGAATTTTTAATCGCAACCAACCCAGGCGCGCAAGCGGGATCGTTCAGTAAGATTGCCTCGGGCGGGGAGCTGTCACGCTTTACATTGGCGCTTAAGGTGATATTGGCGGAAACGGGTATCGCGCCCAGTTTGGTTTTTGATGAGGTGGATAGTGGTATTGGCGGCGCAACGGCGGCGGCGGTGGGCGAGCGCTTAGCAAAATTGGCTACGCATAAACAAATTTTGGTGGTGACACATTCGCCGCAAGTGGCGGCCACCGCGCATAGTCATTGGATCGTGTCCAAGTCTGGCGCGAAAGACGTTAAAACAACGATTACGCCGTTGGATAGTATCGCAGAGCGCCAAGAAGAAATTGCGCGTATGTTAGCAGGGGCAGAAATCACCCCCGAAGCACGTGCCGCAGCGATGAAGCTACTTGAAGCGCATAACAATCAAAAGGCGGCGTAAGGCATGTCTGATTTGTTTGAACAAGAAAGCGCTCAAGCGCGTCATGCTGAATTAAGCAAGCTTATCGAAAAATATGATGAGCAATATTATCAAGATAACCAATCAGATATTAACGACGGTGATTATGATGCCTTGCGCCAAGAATTATTGGCAATTGAGAAACAATATCCTGCCTTAGCATCAGAGAAAAGCCCGTCACAAAAGGTTGGCGCAAAAGCCTCTAAAGGGTTTTCAAAAATAAAACATGCGGTGGCGATGTTGTCTTTGGGTAATGTGTTTAGCGAAGAAGAGCTAGATGAATTTTTAAAACGGATCGCTAAATTTTTAACCGTGACGGACGATATTCAAATCACGGCCGAACCGAAAATTGATGGGCTGTCTTGTTCTATACGATATGATAACGGCATGATGGTTTATGCCGCCACGCGCGGTGATGGGTATGAGGGAGAGGATATCACTGCGAATGTGAAAACCATTTCTGACATTCCGCAACAAATTGATAATGCGCCTGATATATTGGAAGTTCGCGGCGAAGTTTATATGGCGCGAAGCGACTTTATCGCCCTGAACAAAGCGCAAGAAGAAGCGGGAAAACCCGTTTTTGCCAATCCACGTAATGCCGCGGCGGGAAGTTTACGACAGCTTGATGCCAGCATTACCGCCGTGCGTAAATTAAAATTCTTTGGCTATGCGCTGGGCGAAGTGAGTGCGCCGCTGGCTGAAACGCAATGGGGTGTGCGCGAGACGTTGTCGGGTTTTGGTTTTACGCCTGCGATTCCTGCGGCGCGATGCGTGAATACCAAAGATATCATGGCGTATTATGAAGACATTAAT
>CALDHI010000127.1 GCA_937941545.1 uncultured Alphaproteobacteria bacterium | reverse complement strand
AGCAAATCAACTTCTTCAGGCATATGGGTGAGCGGAATATAAGCGGCTTTGCCAATCTCACTACAGATTGAAATTCCAACCAATTTTGCAATGGCAGGAGTGAGCGCCGTTGTCTCTGTATCAATCGCCAAGTGACGGGTTTTATAGGCCTCATCAACCCATTGTTGTAGCGTTTGCGCGTCCGTGATGAGGGTGTATTTATTATCTTTAATATTAGGCGTGTTATCTTCCATCTGTTGGACTGGGGCATCAGTTTTTGTTTCAGTTGCAACAGCATTGCTATTAGAAACAGAATTCCCTAAACGCGTGACAAGCGATTTAAAGCCCTGTTTTTCCAAGAACGCCTGTAGGTTTGGCAGGTCTGGATCATGTTTAATAAACGTGTCCAGCGCAACAGGAACGGGCACATCCGTTGACAGCTTCACAAGTTTATAAGACACACGCGCATCTTCGGCATGGTTGATTAAAGATTCACGGCGTTTTGGTTGTTTAATTTCTTCGGCGCGTGCCAACAAATCCTCTAAGCAACCATATTCATTGATTAATTGCGCCGCCGTTTTAATACCAATCCCTGGCACACCTGGTACGTTATCAACACTATCCCCTGCCAAGCTTTGTACATCGATGACTTTATCAGGCGTGACGCCAAACTTTTCCATGACACCCGCTTCATCAATGATTTTATTTTTCATCGGGTCAAGCATTTGGATATTATCATCCACCAATTGCATCAAATCTTTATCAGAAGAAATAATCTTGACCTTAAGCCCCAACGCGCTGGCTTGTTTGGCATAGGTCGCAATTAAGTCATCGGCCTCATACCCAGCCAACTCCACGACTGGCAAGCCCAAAGCTTCTGTGGCCTCACGCACAATAGGGAATTGTGGAATTAAGTCTTCGGGTGTGTCATCGCGATTGGCTTTGTACGCTTCATAAATGTCATTACGAAACGTCACACGCCCCGCATCAAAGATGGTCGCAATCGCAGCATGGCTATGTTCTTTTAGCAGCTTCATCAACATTGAGGTATAGCCATAGACAGCGCCAACAGGTAGGCCATCAGGATTGGTCAGCGCCTTACCGCCCCCATACGCCACCGCGTAATACGCACGGAAAATATAGCCAGAGGCATCAATCAGGTAAATTTCATCTTTTGTATTTGTCATGCTTTATATGTAGCGAAAGGGGCGCAGGGACACAAAGCCTATTTCAATCTATGCAATATATTCTTGACATGAGCATTATTAACATTATACGTAATACAATAATAATTATAAGAGTTTTATTAATATGAATATAATTTGTGCCGATACGCAATTTCGAAATTTAATGACGACGTTTAAACAAGCAGTGGAAGATGGAAGACCCCCTGATGATGCACAAGAAATAGTCGTCGCCATTATTGAAACACTGGCCTCACATTCTAGCTTGTCCCCTCAAATGAAACGAGAGCTTGATGGAAATATTTTAAAACAATTATATTCTCTTGTTTCTTACGCAAGCGCAGAAGGCACAGAGGGGGGGCCTGTCACAGATTTAATTTTTGATTTAGCACCTTACGTCCCGCACAAAGATCATCCCCAATATGAGAGATTTGAATTATCCAGCTTTGAACAATACCTGACCTATAAAATTGCGCTAAACATGAAAGACGGCGCTACACTGAGCAATTTCGACGAAATCAACAGTCGTCAAAACGCCAGAAAATCCTCTACTCTTAATTCAACACCCCATACAGCGCCACAGCCGCAGCGTTAGAGACGTTTAAGCTTGATAGCGCACCAGCCGTAGGTAATGCCACTAGGCTATCGCATTGCTCGCGTACAAGGCGGCGCAAACCATCACCTTCTGCGCCTAAGACGAGAAGCAATTTATCATGCGTCTTAAAAGACGCCAAAGACGCCTCGCCTTCTTCCGCCAAACCAACAGCAAAATACCCTGCTTCTTGTAATGCCTCGATTGAGCGTGTCAAATTTGTCTCATACGCAACTGGTAAGTGCTCCACGCCACCGCAAGCCGTCTTAGCTAGAGTGCCCCTTAACTCAGGCGCATGTTTGCGTTGCATAATCATACCCCCTGCGCCAAACACACAGGCCGAACGAATAATCGCTCCAACATTATGCGGGTCTGTGACCTGATCCAGCATGACAAGGACGCTTCTGTCCTTCGCCTCTTCCATGCGGGCAATATCGTGGATGTCTATTTCTTCCAAAGGCTGACAATTTAAGCCAATCCCTTGATGAACACTGCCCGTTGGCGTTGCGCTATCCAGCGCAGATTTATCAATGATTTGCGGGGCTGGGCGTTTAAGCCCTCTATCATGGGCAAGCTTTAGCGCTTTATCAAAGCCATCCAACGCTTTGTCTGTGATATACAGTTCATGAACGTGGCGTTTTGGATTTGCCCATGCCTCAGTTACGGCATGAACACCAAATAAGTCTACTTTTAAGGTTGGCTTGCCCTCCCCTTTCGTATCACGACGATGATTTGGGCGCGGCTTTTGACCCCGTTTATCATCACGATTACGTGAATTTGGGTTCGATGAAGGCTTATTCTTAAAGTTTTTTGTGTTTTTCATGTTTTAATGTAATAGCACTCTTGACAGAAGATGCAAATTTCTTCTTTTATAGGCATCAATTAATCACGCTAATAGACACTATTCTTATTTTTTAAAAAGTGGAGGGATGGTCGAGTGGTTAATGGCAGCGGACTGTAACTCCGCCTCTTCGGATACGCAGGTTCGAATCCTGCTCCCTCCACCATTTTAGATTTTCCGCTACATTCACACACTACGATAAGGGTAAAGCTATTGTGTACCGTAGCTTTTCACGCCTCATGTGTAAGTTCGAAAACACAGATTCTAGCAAATACCGTTTTAATGCAGTTTTCGAACTCTTAAACATAATCAGCCTCTCATTACAGAGCAAAAGCATTGCGAGAAGCGCATCTCCAAAGTCTTTAGACTGTGCTCGAAATCTAATGTGATGTCATTGTTGCATTGCTGTAATTAGGTGTATTTATGCCATTCATCAAAATCCGCGCGCTCCCGCACATCGATGAGCAGGGCGTTGGTGTTCTTTAATGCATCATGCGCTTCAATAGGATCGAGTTCTTTCATCGTGTGTGTTTAAACCCGTTTCCTTATGGTTGAAAGGCGGAAGTTAGCCTTTAAAATGAAAGTTGCGTACGAAGTAGTAAAATGTTCGGATCATCATTCGGGGTGACGGCATTATTGTCTGTATCAACCATGATATAATTGGCCATGATACGGGCATAATCATTAAGGTACCAATTTAACCCAATAGTATAATTATCCATTTCACCGCCTAGTATGTCCTTATCACTCACATCAATAGCACTATAGCGTGCGGCAATTTCCCATGCGCCCCAGTCACCTTTGCTGATGTCAAAGGCCTTGTTTGGTTTAATGCCCCCCAGAACGCCTTTGCTGCTTTTATAACCACGATGCTCTCCTGTCAGGAAGTATCCTGCTTGTATATAACCACCGTGAAATGAAACACCAGGGCTTGTGTTCTCACGCTCGACATCCATTAGGAAATACTCCCCTTGTGCATGAAAGGGACCAAGGGACAGTCCGGCCTCTAAGCCATATGTATACGCATAATCAGCATCTGTAAAATCAGCAGAAACAGAATCGGCAGACTGTAGTGAATTTTCTGCGGTGGCATCAAAATCAAACTTATTAGTAGCTTGATCAGGCTTTCTGTAACCAAAGCTACCCCCTAAATGCGCTGTGACAGTATCGGTATTGATAGGTGCGACAGTTGCACGTGCGACCGCATAGAGCGCTTCATCATCTGAGCTAGATTGCCCTGCATCATCGTTAAACAAGCCAGCAGAAAAAGACCAGTTTTTGTCATTCACAATAACGCCAGCTCCAATAATCTCAGATATAGTAAAAGCAGATGTGACTGCGGCACGTTCAATAAAAGTCATTTGGTTGGCACTGGTTAAGTTGTCCATACCATAGAATGTTTTAAAGGATCCCACCCTGAATTCTGTTTTATCAAGGCCTGTATAGTTAACAAATACGTCTTTGAAGTTTGATTTTTCATTCGCGAAATCAATTTCGATCTTATAGCCAATGCCCTTTGAAATTTGGCCTTTCATTCCTAAGCGGGCGCGTCTAAATTCGGCGCCTGTTGGGTGGTCCAGTTCATCATCATCAAACATGGCGTAATCTAGGTGGATACGACCAAAAGGTTGAAATGAAAAATCACCAGCTGTAAATTTAGGCGTTGGTTTCATCGTCACTTTAACGGGACTCTCAGTTTTAGGTTCGGATTTTATATCGCGTACTTCTTCTGATAATAGACGTATTTTTTCTTCTAACAATTCAATACGTGCGTCTCTTGGGTTGCTATTTTGTGCGTGTGAAATAGGTGTATTTAATAAGAACGTGCTTATAAAAACAGTGCTCAATAGAATGTTTTTTTTCATTACGATGTGTCCTGTGTAAAGTATTTATATGAATATATAAGAGTAAAAACGAATAATACACCTATTGAAATATCATAAATAAGTAGATTGAAAAACTATTTATTTATGAACTATAAAGAAAGCGAACTAGAAAAGTTGCTCCTTTTCCTAATGCAGAGAACATGCTTCAAAAGTAGCGAAGTTCGGCATCGCTCATGCTGTTAAAGCAGCTCGAGAAAAATCTTGGCTAACATAAAATAAAAAGGCGCTTCAAACCCACAATCAACGCACATTACTTACACCTGAGTGGGTACAATAATAATGGCACGTTTTGACGTATATAAATTTAACAATAAATTTGTACCGTTTGTATTGGACGTTCAGGCTGACTTACTAAATGACCTTCATACACGTGTTCAATAGTTAGAATTATTCTTTTTCGTCTGAATTAGAATCTGAAAGTAATTCTATAAAGTTAGGTGAAATTTTTATTAGCCGTTGTTTGTATAGACCGCTAAGCGCGCGTTTAAAGTTATTTTTACTGACGTTGAAAGTGGCGTGAATTAAATCTGCTGGGCTCTTATCTGACAAATCTAAGCGGCCACCGCTCTCTTTTAACTGTTCTAAAATTGTTTCTTCCAACTGGTCACGGGTCTCACCATCCAGCCTACTTATGCTGACGTTGATTTTTCCGTCATCACGTATTTCTTTGACCCAGCCCTTCATTTTAGCCCCAATTTCTAATGGACGGGCGAGTTCGCCACGGTAGATCAAGCCAAGTTGCTCATTGTTAATGACAGCCTTAAAGCCTAAATCGCTTTCGGAAGCAATCATGAGGTAAACAGGTTGACCAACGTGTAAGTAGCCTTTCTTTTCGTTCAAATAAGAATCGAGCTTCATGCTGGCTATGGGGCGTTGGTCTTTGTCTTGGGCAATATAGACAAAACAAAATCCAGACTCGTGTATTTTTCCTCTTTGCTCTGAAAAAGGGAGAAGTAAATCTTTGGGTAATCCCCAATCGAGAAAGGTGCCCCGCTCGCTATTGGAAATAATTTTTAAGTAAGCACATTCACCGATCTCGGCTAATGCCGTTGCCATGGTTGCGACAACTTCATCGGAGGCATCAAGATAGACGTATGCACTGACGCTGTTGCCAATTTTCACACCATTATGCGCATCATGCAGCAGTATTGAGCCGTATGTGCCGCCGTCAACGTATATGCTATGCTCTGTAATGTCAGTGACGGTTAATGAGTTGGTGTGATAAAGATTGAGCATATGAGGTAATATCCGTTAATTAAGAAGAAGAAGAAGAAGAAGATGCACTGTACTTGCTTAGATGATTTAAAGATAGCTTTGTCACGCTAACAATATGTACACAACTTGATAATGGAGAAGCAAATTATGTGGTTTGAGAAAACCCATTTTCATATGCTTGTTGTATCCTGCGCGTAAACACTATAAACCCCATATAATATAACGATTAAACGCCTTTTTGAAAGAACACCATATGCCCGCCTTTGAACGCATGCACCCTGCCCTTAGCCAAGCTCTCACTAAACGTGGCTATGAAACGCTTACACCAGTCCAAAACGCGGTTTTAGACCCTGCGCTAGGAGAGAAAGATTTGCTGGTTTCAGCACAAACAGGTTCAGGGAAAACGGTTGCTTTTGGTTTAGCCTTTGCTTCGACATTGCTAGGAGAAGCGGAGCATTTTGAGAGAAAATCTAAACCCCTTGCCCTTGTTATTGCGCCTACGCGTGAACTAGCCTTGCAAGTTAAGCGTGAGCTTGAATGGCTCTATGGAGTGAGTGGCGCATCTGTAACATCATGCGTTGGGGGAATGGATATACGTACAGAGCGTCGTGCTTTGGAACAAGGAACACATATTGTTGTTGGAACACCTGGACGCCTTCGTGATCATATTGAACGCGGTTATTTTGATACCAAATCTCTGCGGGCTGTCGTGCTAGATGAGGCTGATGAGATGCTCGATATGGGTTTCCGTGAAGAGTTGGAGTATATTTTAGAGACAACTCCTGATACACGCCGCACGCTTCTGTTCTCTGCCACTGTACCTAAATCAATTCTAGGCATGGCCAAGCGCTACCAAAATGACGCTGTGCGTGTGGTCACTAAGGAAGAAGGCAAGCAACATCTTGATATTACATATCAGGCTGTAACAATCGCCCCCAATGATCGTGAGAATGCGATCATTAACTTGCTTCGTTATCATGAAGCTCAAAACGCAATTGTTTTTTGTGGAACGCGGGCAGCTGTGAATTTAATGAAAAGCCGCTTAAACAATCGCGGATTTTCAGTTGTCGCAATATCAGGCGAGTTAAGCCAAGCTGAACGAAGCAATGCTCTTCAAGCCTTACGTGATGGTCGTGCAAAGGTTTGTGTGGCAACAGATGTTGCGGCACGCGGAATTGACTTGCCGGGACTTGCGCTTGTCATACATGCTGATTTACCTAAGAATAAAGACATCCTCCTTCACCGTTCTGGCCGCACAGGACGTGCAGGATCGAAGGGGGTAAGTGCGCTTGTCGTGTCACATAATTTACGCTCAAAAGCTGAACGTATGCTGAAAAGTGCTAAGATCGACGCCAAATGGGGTAAGCCTCCTTCGATTGAGGATATTACTAAACGTGATCAGGAGCGCTTCCTTGCTGACCCTGCACTGGTTGAGCCGATTAAAGAAGAAGAGAAAGAAGCTGCGGCCATGTTGGTAAACGCATATGGAGCGGAGCAAATTGCTGCTGCTTTATTACGCCTGCATAACAAGCAAAAACCTGCAGCAGAAGAGCTCATTGATTTCATACCCTCTGAAAGGAAGGATAAGAAAAAAGAACGTAAGTCTTTTGTTAATAGCGTTTGGGTTTCGTTGTCCGTAGGGCGCGATGATAATGCAGAACCGCGCTGGATTGTACCTATGTTATGCGGCGCAGGAAACATGACGAGGGACCAAATTGGGGCCATTCACATCCATGGCAAAGAAACACACGCCGAGCTGACTGCAGGCTGTATAGAGAAATTTTTTGAACTGGTTGGTGAAGGCGGTACGCTGGAGAAAAACATCACGGCAACACGCCT
>CALDHI010000126.1 GCA_937941545.1 uncultured Alphaproteobacteria bacterium | reverse complement strand
GCCAGATGTGGACAGCATCGAGGGGCTATCCCCTGCTATCTCGATTGAGCAAAAAACAACCAGCCGTAATCCACGCTCCACCGTGGGAACAGTCACGGAAATTCATGATTACATGCGCTTGCTTTGGGCGCGGGTGGGCGTTCCCTATTCCCCCGCAACAGGCAAGCCGATTGAGAGCCAAACCGTCAGTCAGATTGTTGACCAAATCCTTGCGCTGGGCGAAGGCACGAAGCTCTACATCCTCGCCCCCATCGTGCGTGGTCGTAAGGGAGAGTACAAAAAAGAATTCCGTGACCTGCAAGCCAAAGGCTTTCAACGTGTTAAAATTGATGGTGAGCTTTATGAAATTGATGAGCTGCCAACGCTCGATAAGAAACTAAAGCATGATATTGAAGTTGTGGTAGATCGCGTTATTATTAAAGAAGATATCGCCATTCGCCTCTCCGACAGCGTCGAAGCGTCGTTAAGATTAGCCGATGGCTTGTGCATTGCCGAAGATGCGACCAGTGGCGAACAAAAGATATTCAGCGAGAAATTTGCCTGCCCTGTGTCAGGCTTCACCATCCCTGAAATTGAGCCAAGACTTTTCTCCTTCAACTCCCCCCATGGTGCGTGCCCTACTTGTGATGGATTGGGCATGAAGATGTTGATGGATGTAAATTTAATCATCCCTGATAAATCGCTGTCCCTTGCCAAAGGCGCGATTGAGCCATGGTCTAAAAACTTTGCCCCTTATTATATGCAAGCGATGGAAGCCGTGGCGAAGCATTATAAATTCAAAATGACAACGCCGTGGGACAAGCTGGATAAACAACATCAAGATATTATCCTGCATGGCTCGGGCAGTACGATTGTTCCCGTGACCTATACCAGTAAGAATGATAGCAATTGGAAGAGTAACAAGCCGTTTGAAGGCGTAATCCCGTCCCTTGCCCGTCGCTTGATTGAAACAGACAGCAACCGCGCGCGGGACGAGCTGACCAAATATCAAACCAGCAACCATTGTGAAATTTGTGAAGGCTATCGCCTAAAGCCCCAAGCCCTCGCCGTGAAGATTGATGGTAAGCATATCAGCCAGATTTCACAACTTTCGATTGAAGAAGCCGATGAATGGTTTAAGGCTTTAACACAAGACCCCGTCATTGCGAGCGAAGCTCAGCAATCCAAATCCAGTAAAGCTAAAGATGGATTGCCGCGGCCTGCTGACGCAGACCTCGCAATGACGAAACCTATCCTCACCAAGCAACAACTGCAAATCGCCGATAAAATCCTTAAGGAAATTAACGAGCGTTTGACGTTCTTGATGAATGTAGGTTTGGATTACCTCTCCCTCTCACGCTCCTCTGCCACGCTATCAGGTGGAGAAAGCCAGCGTATTCGCTTGGCTTCACAAATTGGCTCTGGCTTAACGGGAGTATTATATGTGTTGGATGAACCGTCAATTGGCCTACACCAACGTGACAATCACCGCCTGCTGGAAACTTTGCGTCATTTACGCGATTTAGGTAATACGGTTTTAGTCGTTGAACATGATGAAGACGCCATTCTAGCCGCTGACCATCTGGTGGATATCGGCCCTGGTGCGGGCGTGCATGGCGGTGAAGTTATTGCCCAAGGCACGCCAAAGCAAGTGATGAAGGCCAAGAACTCCATCACCGCAGACTACCTCACAGGCAAGCGCGAGGTTGCTATCCCCAGTAAGCGCCGCAAGGGTAAACCTAAGCAGTTCCTAGAATTGAAAGGCGCGAGCGGTAATAATTTGCAAAACATCTCAGGCAAAATCCCCCTCGGCACCTTGTCTTGCGTGACGGGCGTATCGGGGTCGGGTAAATCGACCTTCACGATTGATACATTATATAGGGCGTGTTCGCAAAAACTCATGCGCTCACGTGAAGTGCCACTACCTTACAAAGAAATCAAAGGCTTAGAGCATTTAGATAAAGTGATAGATATAGACCAATCCCCGATTGGCCGTACACCCCGCTCCAACCCCGCCACCTATACGGGCGCATTTACGCCAATACGGGAATGGTTTGCGGGCTTGCCTGAAGCCAAAGTGCGTGGCTATGGCGCGGGGCGTTTTAGCTTCAACGTCAAAGGCGGACGATGTGAGGCGTGCTCAGGTGACGGACTTATCAAGATTGAGATGCATTTCCTCCCCGATGTCTATGTGACGTGCGAGGCGTGCGAGGGCAAACGCTATAACCGCGAGACATTGGATATTCGTTTCAAAGGTAAGAACATTGCCGACATATTGGACATGACAATTGACGATGCGGCGGAGTTTTTCAAGGCCGTGCCGAGCATTCGTGACAAGATGGAAACGCTCAAACAAGTGGGCTTGAACTACATCAAAGTCGGGCAACCTGCCAACACCCTGTCTGGTGGGGAAGCGCAACGCGTGAAGCTGTCCAAAGAGCTATCGAAACGCTCCACGGGTAAGACGCTGTATATTTTGGATGAACCAACCACAGGCTTGCACTTTGAAGACGTGCGTAAATTGCTGGAAGTGCTACATAGCCTTGTGGAGCAAGGCAACACGGTAGTGGTGATTGAGCATAATTTGGAAGTCATCAAAACCGCCGATTACGTGATAGATATAGGCCCCGAAGGCGGTCATAAAGGCGGTCGCGTGCTAGGCGCTGGCACTCCAGAAGACATCGCCAAAATCAAAGAAAGCTACACTGGACAATATTTGAAACCATTGCTAGAGAAGAGTAAAGCGCGGAAGGTGGGTTAATGAAAACCCCAACAGCATTAGAAATAGAAAATAGATTTTGCCAAGAAATATATCACTGTCAGGTTATCATGCAGTATCTAAACAGATTATATTCCCCTTCTAATCATCATATATTAAATATTTCAAAAAATTATTTTAATGATCTTTATATTATCAAGATAGATTATTTAACATCAAAACTAATTAGATTTTTCGATCCTGAAAAATCAATGGGGCATGATAATTTTTCAATAAAAAAAATTCACGCCATATTACCAACCTTAGAATTACAAGATTACTCAGAAAATAAAACTATAGAAATATTAAAAGAATATAGAAATAAATATTTATCACACAACGACCTCACAAAATCGCGCAATGTACTCCCTTCTTATTTTAACATTAAGAAAGATTTAAAAATCATTATATCTTACTTATTTGATGTTCTTGATGAAATAAGAAAACACAATGGAAAACAGGGAACACAATTAGTGCGTGATGTTTCTGTTCATGGTGAAGACACTTATTACAACATTCTAATCGGCGGCGCCTATCTAGACACACACAGGCAGGATAGTGACGTACGTGATATCGTAAAAAAAGCCAAAGAATGGAATAGCAATCAAAAAGACACCGTCATTGCGAGGAAGCCTTTGGGCTGACGCGGCAATCCACTTTTATGGATCCCCTCATTGCTCCTCGCGATGAGGGGACACACCAAACAATAACAAAAATCAAACTATCCAAAAGATCGCATCATCAAATTCACCTTCGTGCATTACAAATATGGATTTGAAAAATGGTTTTAAATTGCTTATAAAGTTTGAATGACTTTTAAACTGAATCATTTCACAAAACCACCTGCATCGAGACAACCTCCTAAGCAACTGATCGTGCTTCTTCACGGTTATGGCTCGAACGGGCAGGATTTAATCTCGCTTGCGCCCTACTGGGCGAAGGCCGCGCCTGATGCAATATTTATCTCTCCCGATGCCCCATTCCCTTGCGAGATGGGCGGTGGCGGAAAGCAGTGGTTTTCATTGGCGGACTACACCCCTACAAAATTGCTGGCAGGGACGCAAGACGCAACGCCAATCTTGAATGACTACCTTGATCAGTTGTTAGCGCATTACAAACTAAGCGATGCTGACCTTGCGCTGGTTGGGTTTTCACAAGGCACTATGATGAGTTTGTATGCGGGCCCGCGTCGTGCCAACAAGATTGCGGGGATATTGGGGTATTCAGGTGCGCTAGTGGGTACGGACGATTTAGCGACCCAGTCCAAGCCCCCTATCCACCTTATCCATGGCGAATCAGACCCCGTTGTCACAGTGGATAGATACCATCACGCCGTTGAGAATTTGAGCCAAAACGGGTTTACAGTGACAGGCCATTCCACGCCTCGTCTTGAACATTCAATAGATGAACAAGGCATTGAAAGCGGCAATCGGTTTATTAGAGGCCTATTCGCTTAATCTAAAACTTACATTGTCATTACTGAAAATCATAATCAAACACAGATTGGCTAATATTAAACATTTAAAACGTTAAGGACAGGGGTCACTAACGTTTAGAAAATTTGAAGGAATATATCCATGACGTTTATCATCAGAAGAATCATTAAAAGAAACCAGAGACCAGGCCCAGCCAACATCTGAATGAACTGTGACCTGAGTATTAGACTCTAAGGTTAAAACCTTACCTTCAAAAGCAAGCTTGAGAGACATCTCATCAGTCGTGATATAAGCATTCGTGCCATCTTGAGTAATACGCGCCTTACGCTCACATGCATCGACGCTATCTCCTTTGACAGGTGATACAAAAGGCACTGTACTAAGCATTTCTGGAGTAAAATAGGCATGCTTAGCATATTCAGTACCAGCCTCTACTGAAGCATTAACAGCAACAACTTGCGCAACACCGTCTTTGTTAAGAGCTAAATCACAATCCCCATTGTCATCCGCCCTACTTACAAATACTGGCCCACCACTTGCTCGGCGCGCTAAATCCGCAGCCGATAGGATAACACCATTCACTTCTATTCTAGCATAATCGATACACTGATGATGGGACAAACCTTTCAAATCCGAAGCATGCCCAACAGTAGTAAGACTTAAAGAAGAGTTATTAATTACAGCCTCTTGGCCTTCTATCAAAAGTGAAGCGGGCTCAATCTGAGGCGGTAGTTCCGCCGTAGAAAAAACTAGAGCCGTATCATGCAATGAAAACAATGAATTCGAATTATACGCTTCTTGAGAAGCTAAGCTTTCTTTATAAAGAGGGTTTATCCAAACCTCATTTGCAAAAAGGGTGTGCTGTCTAATGAAGGGCTCCTCTTGTACAAAAAAAGATGTGCCGTCTTCATCAAAAAAAGTTCCAGAAAAGAAAATATTTTGGAGGTTAACATCATTAACACAATGAGCTGCGGTAGCATAAACTGATTTATAGGGTTCTTTAAGTTCAACTCCCTCTAAATATACTGCGGTTGCCGTACAACTTGAGTAAAGGCCTTCATCGCGGATATTTAATGCGGAAAAAACGGCGTTATATTGTGATATACTATGAATTCCAAATTCACGTTCATCAAGAAAACCAACACTATCTGCGGCTAGCCCATTACCTAAAAACTGTGTAAAAATAGCACTGCTACGACCTAAAGGTTCTCTAATTTCCCACGGTGTTTCTCCTTGAATACGGTTATTTTCTTCTTCAAATAAGGTTGTTCTAGAGTCAATATTATCTCTGGTAACTTTATTATCCTGATTGAAGTCTTCTCCATAGAAATCACAACCTTGGGCAAGCACCCCACTACCTACTACAATTATTGTTTTAAAAGTTTCATTTAGGTTCATAATTTTTACATAATAATGAACTATATTAATAACGTCAATAAAAAATATTAGTATTAAATTATAAAAAAAAACATTTATAAGTAATTTTATTTCATTATTACTTAATATACCTCGCATAAATTACTTTATATGTAAACTTATGTGTTTCCATTATGGCTCCCCTGCATTTATGGTATAATGGTGTTATCGAGCGTTCATTCGTTTGGACGAACAATAGCAAAGGAGAGTTTGCGAATGTTGATAACAGATATAAGTGACATGCCTAATTTAAAGGCATCGACCCCGCTGATGGACAGCGCAGGCAGGCCGTTGCAAGACTGCCCCGCTCTTATTCTGAACGCTGATTTTAGACCCTTGAGTTATTTTCCATTATCCGTATGGCCTTGGCAAGAAGCTGTGAAGGCCATTTTTCGTGATACAGTTGTGGTTGTCTCCGAATATAACCGTACCATTAACTCCCCCACGACAGAATTTAAATTGCCGAGCGTCATTGCGCTGAAGGAATATATTCAGCCAAACCACACGCCCGCCTTTACCCGATATAATGTGTTCCTGCGCGATGCGTGGCATTGCCAATATTGCGGTGACATCAAACACACCAAAGCCTTAACATTTGACCATGTGATCCCAAGATCACGTGGCGGAAGAACATCCTGGGACAATATAGTCGCAGCGTGTAAGCCCTGTAATACATCAAAAGGAAGCAAGTTACCCAAAGAATGTGACATGCATCCCATTACAGCGCCGCGCGAGCCGAGTATATATGAGCTTCAGGAAACAGGACGAAGATTTCCTCCAAATTTCTTACATAAGAGTTGGGGAGATTTTCTGTATTGGGATAGTGAGCTTGTTGAAATTTAAGAGCCGTCATGCGGGCAAGCCCGAGGACGCCTTAACAACAATAAAAAAGAGCAACTATCCTGCTTTTATCAACTTAAGTAACAGGGAGGTTACACTATGATAGATAAAATATTAGACGTAGGTCACGTAAGATCAACAACAGGTGCATTCTGGTTTTATGTGCTGTCCGTAGTAATGCTGGTAGGAATTTCTACTTCACTACTGCATGTGCTAAGCATGATCGGTGTTGTCGATGTTTCTGGATCCTTCTTTTCAGGCTCCATGATGCACACTTACATTGGATCAGTTTTCACCTTATTTGTGTCTGGCTTATTGCTGACACATCGGAAATTGACCAGTGACATCTTTGCGGTTCTATTAACCGTATTGGCTGTGTATTTGGCTTACAAAGTAGACATTATGCTAGGTCTTATTCCAGTCGCAATTTTGACGACGATTAAGAAGTAAGACTTTATTTAAAAGCCTCAGGCGGGCAAGCCCGCTACGGCAGATATAAAACAAAATTCAAGAAGCCCGTGAGCAACCTCGCGGGCTTTTTCTATGAAAATAAAGGCTCTAGCTGTTTGGCTATGATAACGCGTTCAGCGTCATCTTGTGCCGTAGATCCACTCCATATTGTGGAAATAACAGAATGAATGAAAGCAAATTTTATAAGACGGTCTCTAGGATAGCCCAGCTTGTCCGATAGCGTATCGGCTAAATAACTTTGCCTTTGCGCAACTGTTGTAATGTCACCTGCGTTAATCGGATTGCCAAAAATGTTCGACACATCATAACAAGGGTCACCCATAAGGCCTTTCGGGTCAATCGCCAGCCATCCACGGTTTGATTTCAATACATTACTATGATGCAAATCACCATGAAGGGGAATATTTGTTGTGGTGGTCTCAAATAATTCACGTGCCACTTTAGCGGCTTTTAAGATAAGCGGGTCATTCGATGTTTTTGCGGCATTAAATAAATCTCTAAACCATCGTTCCAAAGGCACCAAAGATGTTGGCGCAGGTGTATTTCTTTCTGCATGTAATTGTTTAACAAGATCACACATAATATCGGTGGCTCGCTTATCTTGCCCGTCATAAACAATATCCGCCAACTCTCCTCCATCTGCATATTCTAATAATACCGCGTCTTCATTATTTTGAAGGACGCGCACGGCGCCTTGACCTTCATAATATTTTAATAAGGTCGCGCCTTCTGCCTCATCGACCTTACCTTGGCTATTAAAGTGTTTCAGTACAGCCAATTCGCCGTTGTTTTGATACACTTTATAAACGTCAGAGGTATGTGTTGTGACTATCTTTTCTGAATCAGATAAATTCCATTGGTTAAATAAATTCTGCATAAATTATTTATGCATTGACCGCAAACAATATGTCAATAATAATTTCTATCTTCTTAATTTTCAACCTCTTATATATATGGTAGGTTAGAGAATAAGGATTTTCATGAACACTGACACTAATATCCATAAAGAATCGCGTGACCGTTTTATTGCGTTTACGTTTGCCTCTTCTGACTTTTTGTTGGAAGTGAACAAGGCGGGTAAAATTATGTTTACCGCCGGTAAAGTGCGCTCATTAACTGGGTTTGAACCTAATGAGTTAACAGGTAAAGACTGGCTCAATGTTTTTTCTACGCAGAATCATAAAAACTTATTGGCGTTGATGAAAGGCGTACAACGTGCGGGGCGCATTGGCCCCTTAATGGTAAGCGTAATCAATCGTATTACTAAAGAAACGCAACAGGCGATGGTGATGGGTATGACCATCCCCGAAAGCCCGCATATATTTTTATCCTTTAATGCCACCGAAGCCTTCTTGGACTTCTTGGCGATGGGTGAATTCCAAGGATCCCAATTATTAGATGAAAAACAGTTTGAGGAAAATGCTATCAAAGCCTTCGCGGCTGCAAAACGGAGTGGTAAAAACTTGGATGTGACCTTCCTTGAAACCGATGAGTTAGAAAAATACAAGAAAACACTCAACCCAACAGATGCCAAAAACTTTGCTGAGAATTTTAATGCCGTTTTGCGTGAGCAAGCCTACGAAGGCAATATGGCCAGCCAGATTGATGACAATAAATACGCCCTTATTCATGACACACAAGTCACACCAGAATTCATTGAACGCAAGATTAAAGAGCTAATAAAGAAAAGTGCCCCTGAACAAAAAGATTTAGCCGTATCGACGAAAACAGTCGAAGCCGATATGGGTAAATTAAACGAACGCGAAGCCCGTCGCGCTCTTGTTTACACCATCAACCAAATTGAAAAAGAAGGCGTAGACTCCGCAGGGGACAACTTAAGCGGTGGGTTTGAAGAATACCTTGAGAAAAACGCCACGAAAATCACGTATCTTAAAAAGTTGGTTGGACAACAAGCGTTCAAATTACATTTCCAACCGATTGTCTTTATTCCTGATAAAAACCTATGTCACTATGAAGCGCTGGTTCGATTTGAAGGTAGCAATGAATCACCGTACGAACTGATAAGTTTTGGCGAAGATATCGGTCTTGCACCAGATATTGATATTTCTATCATCACGCAAGCCATTGGTTTTGTTCAACAGCGCGTTCGAAACGATCAGCATGTCCGTGTCGCAGTCAATATTTCTGGCCTGTCTATCCAAAGCCAGAAATTTTTCAATAGTATGATCGACATTATAGAATCAACAAAAGTTAGCCCTAATAATATCCTGTTTGAAATCACTGAAAGCACGGAGATTGATAATCTGGAACGCGTGAATGATTATCTACAAGACCTACGGAGGCGCGGGTTTGAAATATGCCTAGATGATTTTGGTGCAGGCGCCGCTTCTTTCCAATACCTCAATGGCCTTGACATTGATTGCGTAAAGATTGATGGAAAATACGTGCAAGACGCCTTAAGTTCTCCCCGTGATGAGGCAATGGTTAGAAATCTTGTACGGATGTGTAAAGACTTGAACGTGACAACCATTGCAGAGATGGTTGAAACCGAAGAACAACTCGATTACTTAGTCAGCATTGGTGTGGATAAAGTACAAGGGTGGCTTATCGGCAAGCCAAATCCAGACGCGGATTACGAATAAGCCATGCATTCCACTCCTTTTATTAGCGCGCCTTGTGAAAACATAAACGAGGCTGTCATTTCTGTAACGCGCAAAGCGATAAAAGAAAATGATAAGAACACGCAAGTTCTCCATATTATTTACGCCAGCTTAATTCAAACAGATAAAAAATGGACGGCCGTCATTGATGTTTTTCGTGAAGATGACATTGATGGCGATGGTGCGCGTGCGATTACGTTTGGGCATCTTCCAAAAAAATATGAAGAAGTATATGATGATTTGTTGCCTGAATTAGACAATTTAAACCTCATTGATAATGATTCAATATGGGGCAATATCAAATATTTTTTACTCGATTTATATTTCTATCAAGCCGTCCACTTCCAAGCGTTGGAGCGTATAACCGACACAGGCGGTGGGTATTTCAAAGAAAAGAAAGACGCAAAACTAAAATTAGACACTGAATTTACGTTTGATTTAGATGGCTTCAACAGCAAGGCCATAGGTATCAAAGATAAAGTTTTTCAAAATAGTTTTTATGAAGCAGTGGAAACAAAAGGGATTAAAAAATTTAAAACGCGCGAAGATTTAATGCGTCGCGGCAAACAAAAACGTCACATAAATCCCGAAAGTGATGCCTTAAGAAAAATGTTACGCCATATTGGTTAGAACGTGCCCAACTGTTTTAATTTACGAAGAAGAAGATACATTTGTTCGGACACAATACTGTTTTTCATTGTCCAATTATATCCCTTCTCTCCCATTTCCTTGTGCTGTTCAGACGACATATTTGCCATGGAGGTAATGGCCTTGGCAATAGCATCAACATCCTCTGCTGGCGCCGCTAAGCCGCAACTTGATTGTTCAACAATATTTTGTGGATTACTAACTGCATATATCATAGGTTTCTTTGCCAAAGTGATATCGTTTAATTTAGTTGGACTGACGCCATATTTAAACAAAACTTTATCTTTCAGACCACAATAACAAGCATCAATTTTTGATAAAAACGTAGGGATATAGCAGCTTGGAATCGGTTCTAATATTTTCACACGAGAAGATAAATTATAAGTTGCAATCAGCTTCTCTAAATTTTCTTTTTCAGGGCCATTACCCACAATCACACACGAGACATATTTAGGCGTACGTGCCATCGCCTCAACCAAACTGTCCAGAGCATTTGCCATGCCTATCGCCCCCGTATAGGTCAAAACAAATCTATGTTTTTGTCTAAGCGCTGTTAATACATGAAGGTGTTGTTCTATTTCGGATGTGTCCGTTAGTTCCGTTTCACCCGCACCCAAAACACCATTACCGATAGGCATGAACTTATCTTCTTTTAGCCCCTCACTCATTAGATATTTTTCACAATTATTAGGTACTGCCGTGACGATGTCGGCGTGCTTAAGGGCTAAACGTTGTTGTTTCGCCATAAGTTTAATAAGGGGGTTTTTAGGAGAATATCCGCCTAAATGGATAGCCGATAAGGGCCATAAATCACGAATATCATAAATAAATTTTGCTCCCATTTTTTGGGACAGCTTAACACACGGTGACACATAAAATGGCGGTGGAGAGGAGCAAATAACAACGTCATATTTTTTATTCAAAAAAGCATCAGGTTTTTTCAAACGCGTATTAAATACATACATCGCATACAACCGTTTCAATATACTCTTACCGCTATAATCAGGACCTAAAAGCCATATATATTCAATGCCATCAATGTCTTCTTTTTTAATTACTTGCCCTTGCATATCAGGATTGAAACTACGGCTATGCGAATGAGATGACGCAACAATCGTCACTTCATGCCCTAAATCAACCAAGGATTTACCCCAGTTATAATTCCGAATAACCATACCATGTTCAGGTGAGCCCGCCGTTTGGGAAACAATAAGGAATTTCATTTAAGTACCTTTAATTCAACGCTTCAAAAATTTTCACGATTTTTTGGCTCGCTTTTCCATCGCCATAAAACTGGCTGTTATCAAAAACCATATCTTTATAGGTGCGCGCCGCCTTCATTATATTATTTTTATTTGCACCCGTTAGGATATTGGCGCCAACATCAATCAGCTCAACCCATTCTGTTTCATCTCGCATGGTGATACAGGGCCTGTTAAAAAAGTAGGCCTCTTTTTGAAGGCCGCCACTATCTGTTAAGACAGCTTTGGAATTTTTAATAAGCCATATCATTTCAAGATAGCTTACAGGATCTATTAATTTTATATTTAAATCTAGCTTATGTTCCGCCAGCATTTTCTTAGTGCGCGGGTGCAAAGGAAGAACGACAGGCATTATTTCCTTATGGATTGTATTTAAAGCCTCTACAATTTCAGACAACCTGTTCTTATCATCTGTATTTTCAGCGCGATGAAACGTACAAAGAAAGAATTCATCAAAATTAATCTCGCTTGGTTTTTGTGAAATCTTTTCAAACAGAAATGCAGAATCTTTCATAACATCACCAATATTATGAATGGAGGTATCTTTATAATTTTCAAATCCCTCACTAGATAAATTTTCAATCGCCTTGTCCGTTGAACAAAATAAGATGTTACTAATTCTATCGGTCAAAATTCGATTGATTTCTTCGGGCATCTTCATGTTGAAACTTCTTAAACCTGCCTCAACATGCACCACTTTTATATGTAGTTTCGATGCCGCCAGCGCGCCAGCTAATGTGGAATTTGTATCGCCATAAACCATAACCGCATCTGGCTTTTCGATTAATAAAATCTTTTCAATTTCTTCCAGCATCCGCCCCGTCATTGCACCGTGGGAGCCACTATCAATATTTAAATTATATTTAGGTTTAGGTATTTTCAAATCTTCAAAGAAAAAATCGGACATGTTGGCATCAAAATGCTGTCCTGTATGAATAATAATTTCCTGAATATTAGAATGTTCTAAAATCGCTTTTGAAACAACGCTCGCCTTTATAAACTGCGGCCTTGCACCAACTACTGTAATAATTTTCATTCTATAGAACCTCTTTCAAATTCGTCACAACTCTATCGATATCATTTTCCATCATATAAGGATGAAACGGTAAACTTATAACTTCATTCGCCGCTTCATCACCTACGGATAAGTCACATTTATATTGTTCGAAAGCGGGCTGTTTATTTAACGGAATTGGATAATATACCATGGTAGGTATGCCTTGCTCTTTCAACTTTTCTTGCACCGCATCGCGATTATTAATACGGATAGTATATTGCGCCCACGCAGAAATGTTACCTTCTTCAATATAAGGTATCGACATCACGCCCACTTCTTTTAATTTCTTATCATATAATTTTGCCACTTGAGTACGACGTTCTATTTCATCCTTTAGAATATCTAGTTTAGGCAATAATATTGCCGCCTGCAATGTATCAAGACGGCTGTTTACGCCTGTATGGATATGATGATATTTTCTATCTTGTCCATGCACGGAAATTTGGCGCATCTTTAATGCAAGGGTTTCATTACTCGTAAAAATTGCGCCGCCATCCCCGTAACAGCCCAAGGGTTTACTAGGGAAAAAACTAGTGGTGGCAACATCGGTTAAGTTGCACGATTTTTTGCCGTTATAAGTCGCGCCAAAACTTTGCGCGGCATCTTCGATAACAGGGATGTTATGTTTTTTAGCGATGGCATTAATCGTATCAAAATCTGCACATTGACCAAATAAAGACACAGCCATAATAGCTTTTGTTTTGGGCGTAATGGCGGCCTCTAACTGCGCTGCATCAATATTATAGGTGCGCTCGTCTATCTCAACAAAGACAGGTGTTGCGCCCAGCAAGCAAATCGTTTCCGCCGTGGCAACATACGTGAACCCTGGTGAAATCACCTCATCCCCCGCTCCTATATCATAAGCCATCAAAGCAATTTGAAGAGCGTCTGTTCCATTGGCGCAAGAAATGCAAAACTTCGCCCCAGTAAAGTCCGCAAGCTTACCTTCCAGCTCTCTAACCTCTGGCCCTTGGATATATTTCCCATGCGCCAGAACAGCTTGGATATTACTATCAATTTTATCTTTAATACGCGCCTGTTGCGCCGCAAGGTCAATGAAGTTCATCTTACGACACCACCAATTTATCATTGTCTAATGTGTAGGTTTTATCCTCATGCGGGCATAAAACTTTTCCCTGCCCTGAAACAGGCAAGTCTAGCTTTTCGCCATAGGCGCTCATCCAGCCGATTTGACGGGCAGGAACACCAACCATAAGCGCGTAAGGGGGTACATCTTTTTGCACCACTGCGCCTGCGCCAATGAAAGAATATTCGCCTAAGGTTATACCACAGACTATGGTCGCATTTGCGCCGATGGTTGAGCCCTTTTTAACCAGCGTATCTTTATATTCATTCTTACGTTCAACCAGCGCGCGCGGGTTCATAACATTGGTAAATACCATGCTAGGGCCACAAAACACGCCCTCTTCTAAGGTGACATTATCATAGATAGAAACGTTATTTTGAATTTTACATTTATCACCAATGGAAACTTTATTGCCCACAAAAACATTTTGTCCCAGCGACACGCCCTCACCAATAACCGCTTCGCCACAAACATGAACGAAATGCCACACGCGTGAGCCATCGCCAATCTTTGCGCCATCATCGACTATCGCTGTTTCGTGAATTGTGATGCCCATAGTCTTATGCTCCCCTGTTTTTCAGGAACGGGTGAATGTTATCGGGCAAGGATGTTTTATTTGATTGCGTATTAATATCACACACCATCTTTATCGAACTTTGTGCATCATCTAAACCAAAGCCAGTTCCATCCAGAACGCTTTGATAACTGACCGTATGTAAATCTGTGAAGCCTTGGGAAAATTCAATTTCTGTGCCGTCATAAGAGATAGAGCGGAAAGTAGATTGCTTGCCTTTTATATCCTCTGGTAAGTCATTGGCATCAATAGAAAGAAACCATTTCACACGCGCTTTTTCAAATTCAAGATAACCAGAGGCACTTTTTGCATCAATAAAATGAAGCGTATTTTCCTGCAAATCACCAAAGATAAAACCGAGCATATCAAAAAAGTGAATGCCGATATTGGCAGCAACGCCATAGGACTTTTCTAAATCCCCTTTCCAACTTTCATGATACCATTTCCCACGCGATGTAATGTACGTTAAATCAACATCATATTTTTCAGATTTATTTTCAACGGCTACCTGTTCTTTTAATTTTAAAATCGCCTCGTGATGACGTAATTGTAGGATATTATAAACCCGCTGACCTGTCGCTTTTTCAACGCCGCGCAGATACTCTAAATCTTCGGCAAACGGTACGAGTGGTTTTTCGCAAATAACATCGCACCCTAAATGTAGCGACGTTGATATATGTGAGCGGTGTAAATAATTGGGTGAACACACACCAATATAATCCAGCTTGGTTTCTTCGTTGGATTGCAAGTGCAAGCAATATTCGTAGAAGCGTTCAAAATGTGTGAAAAACTCACTGCTTGGGGAGATAGAATCTATAATACCGACAGAGTCATTAACGTCATACGCCACGACCAGTTCATGCCCTAAATCTTTGATTGCGCGCATATGGCGCGGGGCGATATAACCAGACGCGCCAATCAAACCAAATCTTTTAGGCCTTGCCGTCATTATGCCATCACCACGTTTTCTTTATCCGCGCCATAAACACCGCGCGTATCAATAATAATGGGCGCATGTTCCAAGATAAAATCATAATCGAAACGCGTATGGTTTGTCGCCAGAACAACAGCGTCTGCATTTTGCAAAGTTTCTGCAGTGAGTTCAACGCTCTCTAAATCAAAATTATGTTCACGCATCTTAGGGAATTTCGCGACATGTGGATCGCTATAGCTGTACTGTGCGCCTTTATCACGTAGAATTTCAAGAATCTCAACCGACGGAGACTCGCGCATATCATCCACATTTTTCTTATAGGCAATCCCTAATACAATAACTTTACTACCCTTCAACGGCTTGCCAGCATCGTTCAA
>CALDHI010000125.1 GCA_937941545.1 uncultured Alphaproteobacteria bacterium | reverse complement strand
CCTGCATGGCAGGGGCTGAATATGACATGGGAGACATTGGAAGGCGTGGTCAAACATAACGGCCCCGTCACCGTGAAGGCGGGAGAGAAGCTGCCCACGACCCTCAAAGATATTCAATTGCAAACAGATTTACGTCTGGATACCTACGCCAGTGTCGAGGCGCAAGCCGCCGCGATTGCCGATGATATTGCCTATAACAACCATGACGTTGAAGATGGCCTGCGCGCAGGAATGTTCAAGTTGGAAGAGTTAGAGGAACTGGCGCTGATGAAGCCAATTATTGCCGATGTGCGCAAAAGATGGCCTGATGTGGAGCAACGTTATATCGTGCATGAAACCATTCGCGATATGATTGGGGCAATGGTCACGGATGTGCTTACTGAAACCAACAAACGCTTGGACGCGCTTGCCCCCAAAGACATCGAAGATATCCGCAATGCCTCGCAACAAACAGTGGCGTTCTCGCCCGAGATGTTCACCATGGTAGAGGAGCTTCGCGCATTCCTGCTTAAACGTATGTACCGCCATTACACGGTCAACCGCATCTGGATTAAGGTGGAGCGTATCATCCCTGATTTGTTCAATACCTTTATGAAGCATTACAAACTGCTCCCCGACCATTGGCAAATCCGCGTGGAAGAAGCGGGGGGCTTAATTGATAACGTCGCCCAAGCCCGCATTGTCTGTGATTACATCGCGGGCATGACGGATAGGTACGCGATTAGGGAGCATGAGAAATTATTTGACCTTTATTGGGATTTGCGGTAATTGTTATCCATAATTTAAAATTAAGGAGGATGATATGAGTTCAGTAATGAAAGCGATATGGGATGGAATAGTCGTTGATAAATTTAAAGAAGCCTTATCTGATATGTATAATCAGGAGGTTGATCCAGATAAACAAATTGACATTTTTCTACTCTGCGCGAAAATTTCAAATAAAGCGCTACTGAGTGATGTAGTAAAGGCAATTGGCGAAGAGATTAAATCGCTTCCGTTAAGGGGGGCGATTGCTGGTTTGTTGGAAGAATGCGCTCAAGATGTTCAACATAAGCGTGGTTTAAAAACAGAGTTGTTTCGAGCGCAGGTGGCAAAGAGTGCAGAAAAATTTGAGAACGCTCTTGGAGGTCTAGCTTCTTCTCTAGAAAAAGTTTTTGAAAGTAGCGCTAATCAGCAAGTTGTCCAAAATTTTTCAGGTGTTTTGTTTCATTCTGCCGTAAAGGCCAATAGCAGTCCAAATCAAGAAGTATTTAAGGTTTATGGAACAGCGGCAAGTATTGCGCAAAAGCGTGGTGATTTGAGTGATGCAACTCTTGATGAAATCAAAGAGAAAATACCACCTAGCCATGGCCCTGTCATAATGGAAGCAGCGCAGACGGCAAAGCAAAGCTTAAGTTATTAATTGTGGTTGATAAATAGCGCTTGAGTCTCTCATTGAATCCTCATAGTCTCTAATCCATGAGCAATAACAATGAATTTGATGATCCGAAGGGCGCTGACTTACTAGGATCAATAGGGCCCAAAGCGGCATTTTTTATAGTTTTAATCGCACTGTCATTTATGATTGGTGTGGTGTGGAAGTTGTATGTGGGGGGCGGTGACGCCTCAAACAACAATGCGCCCGTTATTCGCGCAGATACAACGCCCTATAAGGTCGCCCCAGAAGAGCCCGGTGGCATGGCGATGCCCAACAAAGATTCAACAATTTTCTCCTCCCTCAATAGTGACCCAGACAAAGAGCGCGGTGTAGAGAACTTATTGGCGGAAACAACCGTTGAAGAGCCAATGTCTCGCACTGAATTATTCGCAGGATTAAATACAGAACCTAGCCCAGATTTACATGCCGAAGCGCAAGAAACACCGCTAGATCGCCCTTTGAGTGACGATGAAGCGCGTATTGTGGATGAAGCAAAACAAGCCGAAGCCATTGTCACCAGCTTAGTTGAAGATGGCGCAGACGCGATTGTCGCGGGTGACGTTGAGCCTGCTCAGGATATTGCTGAAGTTTTGGAAAACGCAACACCAGACGCTTTATCTGAAGTGCCAGCAAAGGTTGAAATCAAAGAGCCAGAGGCCGCATTACAGGCCGTGGACGATGCAGAGCAAAAAGCCGCTGAAGCGAAAGCAAAAGCAATTGCGCAAGCCAAAGAAAAAGCCGAAGCTATGGAACAAGCCGCAGCAGAAGCTGCCGCAAAAAGTAAAGCAGACGCGTTAGCGAAAATAGAAGCCGATAGAAAAAAAGTAGCAGCGGCCGAAGCTAAAAAAGCGCAAGCGGCAAAACAAGCTGCGCAAAAAGCCGCTCCTAAAACCAAAACCTTAGCCAACGGTTCTTCTTACGTGCAATTGGCGAGTATCAAAAGCCGTGATGCCTCTGTGGCGGAGTGGGCGAAGCTGAACGCTAAATATGGCTCACTACTCTCTGGCTATAAATACCGCGTGGAAACGGCGGACTTGGGTGCAAAAGGAACATTTTACCGTATCCAAGCGGGCCCTGTGAGCAAAGCGCAAGCCCAAAAAACCTGCGCCGCGATTAAACGTAAAGACCTAAATGGGTGCTTGGTGAAGTAATATAAGCGATGTAGATTCCAGCTTACGCTGGGATGTGGTTCATTAGATTTATTTACGTGTATTCACATCCCAGCGAAGGCTGGGATCTAGTAAAAGAAGGAAAAACCTCATGACCCGTAATAGACCAAAAGCGATTATTTTATCTTGCTCAGGGTTGAGCTTAACGGATGATGAGAAGCGATTATTCGCCAGCGTAAACCCGCTGGGCTTTATTCTATTCGCCCGCAATTGCGATACACCTGATCAAATTCGCGCCCTTAATCATGAACTGCGTGATTGTGTGGGGTGGCATTGCCCGATTCTGATTGACCAAGAAGGCGGGCGCGTTCAACGCCTTAAGCCCCCAATATGGCAACAATACATGCCTGCCCAAACTTGCCATACGACAGAAGACGCCGCAGGGATTGCCCGTTTTATTGCAAATGATTTAACCGCGCTTAATATTGACGTCAATTGCGCGCCTTGTATTGACCTGCTTTGCAAGGAAACACATGACGTTATTGGCGATCGTGCGTATAGCGACAACCCCCAAGACGTGTTTGAAAAAGGCCTCGCCACTGCGCAGGCCTATATTGATAATGGCGTAACCCCAATCGTGAAACATATCCCCGGACATGGACGCGCCACAAGCGATAGCCACCATGAACTTCCCGTTGTAGACACACCGTTAAGCGAGCTGGAGGCTACAGATTTTGAGCCGTTCCGTGCCTTCGCAAAATGCCCTATCGCGGATAAAACATGGGCGATGGTGGCGCATGTGGTCTACAGCGCGCTGGACGCTGATTACGCCGCGACGGTATCGAAAAAGGTGATAAGTTACCTGCGTGAAGACATGAAGGTTGATCAATTCCTGATTGCAGACGATATTTCGATGCTGGCGCTTGAAAAATATGGGAATCTTGCGGATAGAGCCATAAAAACGCTGGAGTCTGGGTGTGATGCCACGCTATATTGTGGGAATATATTTAGTAATGCCCCAGGTGGCGTATTTGATAGCACCGCAAGTGCGCAAATACTCAAGGAAATGGAAGAGGTCATGGCGGTTATACCCCCTATGACTGAAGTAAGTTTTGAGCGCTATGAACGAAGCAATATTCGAAGAAGATCAGCCGCGTAATTTAAACGAGACCTCGCCCAATGGTGAGGACGATGTTGACTCACTCCTCTTAAATATTGATGGTTATGAAGGCCCGATTGATGTCTTGCTGGATATGGCGCGGACACAAAAAGTCGATTTGCGTGAAATCTCAATCCTACAATTGGTACGACAATATTTAGGATTCATTGAACGTGCCCAAGAAATGCGCCTTGAATTGGCAGCAGAATATTTGGTCATGGCGGCATGGCTGGCTTATTTAAAGTCGCGCTTGCTTCTGCCCCAAGAAGAAAAGAAAGACGCCGAATATACGGGCGATCAAATGGCGGAAGCCTTGCAATTTCAACTTCGTCGTCTGGAGGCTATGCGCGATGCTGGGGCGGCGTTAATGAAACGCCCACGTTTGGGACAAACGGTTTTCGCCCGTGGTATGCCCGAAGGTTTACAAACAAAATATGATACAACATGGAATGTGAATTTATATGACTTGCTAAAAGCGTATGGCGACATTAATCGCCGTAAGGAATATAAAACATACGAGATGCCAACCTTTAATGTGATGACGATGGAAGACGCGGCAACGCACTTGTCACGCATGCTAGGCAATCTTCCGCGTTCTGGCCCTAACAGCGTATGGGCAACCTTGCAAAGCTTTAT
>CALDHI010000124.1 GCA_937941545.1 uncultured Alphaproteobacteria bacterium | reverse complement strand
AAACTCCGTTACTTTATCTGGTCATACACGCGAACCCGGAACGCATGATATCAAAAAATCACGTAGTCTCTCCACACTTATCACCGATGAAAAAGTTCTAGGCGAAGATATATACCCCCTCATTGGCGTGATTGAACGTCGTGATAGTGACCAGCTTACTAAAAAATATATCGCCTTCTCACCCTACCAAGTTTTAAAGAAAAAATTTGATAAGGATTTATCAGAAGGCGATGAAATTAGATTATTTTCAACACAAGAAATAAAATCTATTCAAGGTAAATCAACGCTAGGCGATACAATCCTTACGGCTTTCCTGAAAGAACGTAGTGCTTTCATACGCGGCGCCGTACGTAATGAGGGCGCATACCCTGTTACCGAAGGTGCGACGTTAAAGAACATATTAAGTGTTGCGGGCGGTATTGCCCTTGAGGGAAACAAAGAAAGCATTGAGGTCACCTCCCACAAACAAGACCGCCGCGTTGTGAATTTAAGCATTGAGAATGCCAGCACCATCACCGTAAAGGCGGGCGACACAGTGCGCGTAAATCAAAAGTTCCACAAAATCGCCGATAAGAGCGTCTCTATTTCTGGGGAAGTCAAACATCCAGGACAATATGATTTGAAAGCAGGTGATACGCTTTTAGACCTCATAGAGCGCGCAGGTGGTTTGAGCGAGCAGGCCTACCCCTTTGGTACAATCTTTAGCCGTGGTGCAGAACGCCAAAGAGAATTGGCGCGTTATAAAGCGCAAGCACAGAATTTAGAAATGCAATTGGCGTCCACATTACAAGCAAGCAACAAAGACGATAAACCTGATGCCAGTCAAGTGAGCTTGTCTAAAACGCTTATTACGCAGCTGAAAGAAGCCAAGACCGTTGGCCGTATCACGGTTGAATCAGACCCTGCTATATTAGCGCAAGCCCCTGACCAAGATATCTTGTTGGAAAAAGGGGATAGAATTTTCATTCCTAAACGTCCGCTCACGGTGCGCGTAGCGGGTGAAGTGTTGTCTCCTGCCGCGCTCCAATTTCAAACAGGCAAAGAGCCGCTTGATTATATTCGCGAGGCCGGCGGTACAACGCATTATGCCGATAAAGACCGTGCCTTTGTGATTTATCCAGATGGCGCGGCGCAACCTCTAAAAATCAGTGCTTGGAGCCATAGCGCGACTAAAATCCCCCCAGGCTCAACTATTATTGTCCCGCGCGATCCAAAGCCGTTTGATTTCTTAGAAAGCGCAGGGCGCGTCAGCCAGCTTATTGCGAACCTTGCTATCTCTGGGCTTTACATCGAAGCCATTGGTGATAATAATTAAGGCATGAGCCAACCTCCTCTTTTTTCAATTATCACCGTCACGCTGAACAATGCAGCAGGACTCGAAAAAACGCACAGCACCATTCAAGAACAAACCAACACGGACTATGAGTGGCTTGTGGTGGATGGCGGTTCAACGGATGAGACTTTACCGTATTTAAAGTCAGTACAATCCTCTTATATCAGTGAAGAAGATAGAGGGATTTACGATGCCATGAATAAGGGCCTTATAAAATCAACAGGGCATTATATTATTTTCATGAATGCGGGGGATTGTTTCGAGTCAAAAAACACGCTTCAAGAAACAGCAGACAGAATCAAAGGTGGGGAATATGATTTTATTTATGGCGATTCTGCGGAAATAAAAGACGAGGAAATTTTCTTTAAACGCAGTCGTCCACATACAAAAATAACACAAGGCATGTTTACCCATCACCAAGCCATGTTTTATAATCGAAAAATTTTGGACGACTTAGCTTATGATACATTATACCTCATCTCTGCCGATTATGATTTAACATGGCGTGCCTTAAATAAATCAAAAGATATTCTGTATTTACCCTTCCCCATTTGTTTGTTTGAAGCAGGAGGATTAAGCCAACAGCGTGTTTTATTAGGGCGCATAGAGCAATTTAGAATTCGTAGAAATCATAAGATATCTTTCGCCAACAATATATGGATTTTTATCAAGCAAACATTGGCTTATAATTTGCGCAAAATTAGCCCTAAGATTTATTGGCTTTTAAAAAGACGTTAACCTGTTTGTAATACGCATAGCGTGAGTGTGCGAGACTATAACCCGCCTTTCCATCCAACATCCCCAGCTTTAAAATATAGCAATGTAGGAACGCAATGACGGGGCGAAGCGGCATGTTTCTAAAGATAGTTTTAAGTCCTTCGCGGAAGACCGTATTTTCTTTGGGATATTTACGCCCCGCAATCATGTCCGCTTCCCATTTGGCGTAACGATTGTGACGGGCGTTCCATTCTTCATTATAAGCATCATGAATTAAAGGCGTTTGCAATTGCTCTATTCCTTCATAGGCATATTGCGATTTCAAAACAGGTTGGTAATGCCCTTCCATTTCCCCCATGCAGGCGTCACCCAGATCATCTATCACAGGAAATTCAATTTTGCCTTTATGAAATAAAACCAGCTTATTATTTTTCAAACCGTGTTTAAGCAATTGAGTGCCTAAACAATATTGCCCTTTCACAAAATATCCCACCGCAGAAAAATCTAGGGTCTTAATTTCATCAATAAAATCAGGCGTGACGACCTCATCTACATCGACAAAAAAAATAAAGTCATGCTTCGTTGAAACAGTATCCAAAACCCATTGACGTTTTTTAGGGTACACCCCATTCCACGTATAAGGAATGTAGTTCACATTATAATGAGTACAAATCTCTTTCGTGTTATCGGCACTGTTTGAATCAATAACGATAACTTCATCAAACGCGCCCAACGCCTCAAGGCAAGGCTTTAAACTCTCGCCTGCATTTTTGGCGCAAATCAGGACAGTGACGTCAATCATCACGTCGCCACAACGACCAAATAAAGAACCCTAAAAACGCCCCAATAGAGAGCGCCATGAAATACGTTAAAGACTTATTCGGCCAAACAGGTTTAGGGCTATGGCTGGCTGGCTCTACTATGATTGCTGAGTAGGCCTCGTCCAGATTGGCCAACATCTGCACATGCTCTTGTTGCATAAGTAAATTAGTAATACCACGCCGATGATCTGGGTTGGTTGTTTTGGTGAGGGCTTCATTCAAGTAATCAATACGGCTTTGCGATTGCTTGCGTCTATCGCGGCGTATCATCTGGTCAGCAACAAGGTGAAGCTTGCGTAACATCGCAGCAGAAAAATCAGCGTTATGATGATGATAAGTAATTTTACGCAAAGGCGTCGCCCCCAGCGGATCAATACGAAGATGCTTCCCTAAATAAAGTGCAAGCTCTTCTTGAGTTGCAATCGCCTGTTTTCTCTTCTCATTAATATTCGATAAAACATTTTTATCCAGCATTAAAATATTAGACACAGAGGGCCCACGCAGAGTATGTGTAAAGCGATAGAAATCTGTTGAAGCACCCTCTTGATCTTTGGGGCGCCAAAAGGGAATGGAGGCAAGACGGTCATATTGAATAGAGGATGCATAATCCCCCAACGCATACCCATCCGCAGGCGCGACAATCATTGTCGCTTTATATAACGGTGTGGCTTTTAATATAAATGCGTAAGCGCCAATACCCGCAATCACCATACAAACAATCATCACATATTTGGCACGCCAAATAAAAGAGAGTAACTGTCTTAGGGTGATATCTTGGGTCATGTTTTCTGATTAATCTCTTCTAATAAATTCACCCATGCATTTAATGATTGTGTTGGGTGATAAGCATGCGCCGCCGCCAATGCGCCTTCTTGCGCTTCAAACCATGCATCGCCGTTCGTGCGATACGTGTAAATAGCCGCTGCTAAGGCTTTGCCATCTGTTGGTGGGACAACACTGCCGCATTTATACGTTTGAATAACATCTGAAATCTCACAATCTTGTGGCCCCGCAAAAATCGTGGGGCGTCCAACCGTTAAACCTGAATAAAATTTACAGGGCACTAACATGCCTTGTGCTTCTTCACGCATGGTCACCAGATGAATATCGCCGCCTTCCATGACTGAGCGTAATTTTTCAATTGGCTGGAACGGCATGAAGCGGATATTTTCTAAACCACGCTTATCACGCTCTTCGGCTAACCTGTGATGGGCGGTTCTGTCGCCAACAAAAACAAATTCAATTTCTTTATATTGTGCCAATTCCATCGCGGCTTCGATAATCACGCCAATAGGATGCGCCCGCCCGATTGTGCCTGCATATAAAACTCTGAACTTTGGGGACTCATCGCGAAACATTTCTTCAGGCTTTTTCGCCATAGACGCTATCTTTTCCGGTAACTGCGTGTAAATTCCGCCCGTTGAAGGCGATATCACCTCAAAGTCCGCCCAATTGGGAATAAGGCTGACTTTATCAGGCGCAACATGCTTTGCCACCATGCGCTCCCCCATACAACCGCCAATTACAACCATATGCGCCAATTTGTTATAGGCGCGATTGGCGGTGCTATTCATATGTTTAAGAATGGCGTCGGGTATCTTAATCTTGAGGGCAGGGAATAAATCTGGGTAAACATCTTGGCACCAATGCACATGCTTTGATCGTTTCAAGAAGGACACATAGCGCCCTGCCCGCACCAGCATTGGCGGATCGGTCATGGTTAAGACAATATCATGTTTTGGCTGGCGCAAGGCCTTGACCAATAAACGAGCCCATATCCAGCTATAGCTAAAAATGCCCTTGGCTTTGAAACGTGTGTAAACAACCTGATGATTAATGGATTTGGGTGGTTTCTTAGACTTTTTCTCGGCGCTACTAACGATTGTAACCTTCCAGCCATTTTCAACCAGCGCACGGCTTAAGTCCTGAACCATCCGCCCCGTTGGCCCGCGCTCTGGCGGGTATACACGGTTAATCATTAATATTGATGGTTTACTCATAACTCTTTCGCTTTACCTATACCCGTGACTTTATCCGTATGCACCTTATTACAAACAAGAATAAGCGTTAATATCAACCCATAATCAAATGATTTATAGGACGCATAAAATAATATTGGGATTATGAACGGCCACAATAACGCATTAAACTCTACTGGTTTAATAAAGACTAGACGGCCTAATTTTTCAAATATAAAAACCAAATAAACCACGGTTAAAGATAATCCCACTAGCCCTGTTTTCAATAACATATAACTCAACAAGCTGTGAGTGAAGGAGACAGGCAATCCCCCCACCGCAGGGGATTCAAATTCCGCGCCCCAGCCTAAGCCAAATATTAGGATCATGGGGCTGATGGTGACGCTCTCCCATACAGCTAACGCTTCTTGGCTTCGCATATTTAACCCGACCTTGGCAGTTTTAGTTGTAATATTTTCGATTATGTCCAAAATAAAGTCATATCCAAACACTCCCGCTATAAGAACTACGCCGCAAGGCACAATGAGCCTTAAAGGACGTTGAACGAATATAATGCTGATATACCCCAACAAAGCCATAGCTATCGCGATAAAAGAGGCGCGCTGAAAATCTATAATCATCGCAAAGATAGGCAATAAAGCGATGGCGAAAAGACAGGTAGTTATTGCCAGCCCTCTAAATGAAAGGCGTTGTTGTAAAGACGCCCATCCCATCAGCAACAAGAGCAAAGCCGTCAATAAAACGAGCGGTGAGTTTGCCAAATATAATAAAGCCTGCTTCTCAGTAAAAAATGAGAAATCTAAAAATAACACCCGTAATGAAAACGCCAATCCAATCCCCATGACACCATAAAAAAGAATAACAGGCCGTTTGGCATGGTTGGCAATAAAGGGAAACAGGAACAGCGGTAAACACAACATCACCCCCCCCACCAAATCACGGAGAATGTTATGCACGGCATACCCATGATAAATAGATGCGATATTAGGCACTATGAGGCAATAGGTGAATAACAACAGCCCAGCCCATTGCCACTTATCTTGTTTCACCCGTAAAGGCAGAAAATTACCCAAGCCGATCGCGCCCAAAAGACAGATGAAAATGATAGCTTCAGGGTAGCTGGGGTTATCAGGGGTGGGTGAGCTCAACAAACCATAGACGATAAGCGCTAAGATAAATAAAGCACTTCTATAATCCATCGCCTTAAGCAAAGGCAAGATACACCTCGTACAACATACGCAAGGCAATGAAAATCATAAACCAGCTAAAGACACTTCGTAATTTTTTAATTGATAAGCGATGTCCTGCGGCCACCCCTAAAGGCGCGACTAAGATTGTAATAGGCACAATAATCCCGAGTGCCAGAAGATTGATATACCCCAAGGAAAATGGCGGTAAAGGCGTATCGTTTAAAAAACCAATGAGGATAAAGCCAATTGTCCCTGGTATCGCAATGAATAGCCCCAGCGCGGAAGATGTGCCAATCGCACGATGAATCGAGACATTATTTAATGTCATGTACGGCACATTCAACGCCGCCCCACCAATTCCCATTAAGGTACAAATCGTGCCGATAACACTGCCCGCTATGGCAGGAACAGGTTGCGCGGGAACATTATCATATAATTTGACTTTCTCTGGATTAAGACGCATTAGAAACGCCAAAGCCACCAATGTAACCGCAAAGAAAACCTTAAGCCAGAATCCCGATACCACAGACGCAATCAGCGTTCCAATCACAACGCCAATGACCATACCAACGCCAATCATTTTCACTAAATCAATCCTAACACTGCCCCGCTTATAATGCGCCCGTGCGGACGAGAAGCCTGTTCCAATGATTGTTGCCAAAGATGTCCCTACCGCAACATGCATTAAATTTGCGCCGTCATATCCTAAATTGGTGAAAATAAAATAGAGACCAGGCACCAGCACAAGACCGCCGCCAATCCCTAGCAGACCCGCCAAAAACCCAGCGAGACCCGCAAGCCCTATCATTAAAATGAGCAATGAAATAATTTGTGAAATATCAATACTATCCATAAGAATAGAATAGCAACGTGATTAAGAAATGCTAGAGATTAAAAGAGATTATCCCAGTTTTAATAGCTATTAAAAACTTTACTAGGGATAGATCTGCTTGCGCTATTACTAGCGTTATAGCTAGACGATCTCACAGTTTTTGTCGGTGACGAAGAACGTGCCGTCGCACGAGAAGACGATGAAGATTTTTTATACAGATTAGCGCTTGTTCCTGTACGATATGTGCTCCTATAAGGGGTCGCACTTTCAGGCTTTTTTGATTCTGACATTTTTTTCGATTTTGCTAATAAAGCTTTACGCTTTGAAGCGCGCGTTTGATTGAATTTCTTTGACTCAGCAGCGCGTCGTTGTCCTTGTTGCTTAGTTGAACGACGAGAGTTACTTTTGAGTCCTAACCCAGACGTAAAACTAAAAGGATTATATTTTTTCTTTTCTTCACTTAAATTTCCTTGAATGGTATTAGCTTTTTCTTGCCTTATCATGCCCACAATAGATAAAGGCCCGCCTGAATAGCCACCGCCTTTTTTACTTTCAGAAGAGTTATATAGCAATTGTACTTTTTCAGAACCATTCTTACTATTATAGACATCGCTTTGCGCGTATGCCGATGATATCATCATCAAACTCGCTACTAAGAATACTCCGAATGTTACTACGCGTTGCATAATTAAGATTTTCTCCATTGTTAATATACATAGTATAGCATTTCAGCGCTTAAAATACAAAATTATTACCTATTACAAATCAAAATTATTTTCTAAATTTTAACATTATATTAAGACCTTACAGGCAATATGAACTTGGAATTTTTAATTAATAGACGAAATAGACTATACTTATTTTAAACATTAGGAGAGTGCCAATGATCGTAGATATAAAGAGCCTTATACGTAAAGCAGGGAAAGAAGAGCAATTCTATCCTGGTAAACGTATTTTGAAACGCTATAGCGTACCGGGTGAATTTAAAAGTCACTGCGTTGTATTTGATTGGCAAACAGATAAAATTAAAGTGGAGCTTAAAGCTGGATTATCAGGGCGCGCCTTAGATACAAAAGATCTAAAAAAATACCCTGTCAGCTACCAAGCGTCAACGTACCTTGAACTTGTCGCGGAAAATGATGACGAAATTGAAGATGAGGATGAAGACGAAACAAAAGGTAAATCAGGTAAAGGCGGCAGCGGTGGTAAAAAGCCAAAGCAACGTAAATTAGAAGAGTCCGCCCTTTCTTTAAGTGCTTTTGACAAAGTCACCGAAGGCCAAGTTTCCGACAAAGCAACGATTACAAAGTTCGTTGTCATGGGTAAAGAATTGGCACAGGAAGCCTACGCAACCGCTTTTGAAAACTTTAAAGAACAGCTTTCTCAAACAAAAGTCATGGCAATGGATGTCATGAAGGACGTAGGTAACATCATTAAAAAAGCAACGCCCGGCGGCGGATTAGAAGCCAAAGGCAATGAGAGCGTCAAGTATGAATATAATACAGAAAGAACAGCCGGCCTGTTTGGAGCGATGTCTCCTTAACTTATCTGTATAAACAAAAATTTCTTTCCTTCAAAATTTAGAAATAAATCAGTGACATTTAAAAAAGTCGCTGATTTTTCTTATCGACTAAGGTATAACGCTCATAGATTGGAAAACATACGATGAGCGATAACAAAAAAAACGAAGACACAAATAAAGACAACATTATTTCTTTAGCAGACAAAAAGAGCGAAAAAGAAACGCGTCTTAAACAAGAAGTGAAAGCCAATAAGAATAGTGAACCATTGGTCAATTTACCGCCCGTAACACGCAATCTTATCGCCTTGATGATGGGCGTTTTTCTTATCTTTGAATTTATATTATCGTCCACACAACAAGAGTGGGCGTTTTTTAATTTAGGGTTTATGCCCGCTAAGTTCACAGGGGATGCTCACTTTGACCCTCTGGCTACCCTCACGCCCTTTACCAACCTATTCCTGCATGCGGGGTGGCTCCATGTTATTATGAACACGGTGATGCTGCTTGCCTTTGGTAGCGGCGTTGAGCGTTGGATGGGAGGTCGTAAAATGGTAGCGCTGTTTATTGCAACGGGACTGTTTGGCGTTGCTTTACACTTTGCCTTAAACCCTTCTTCGCTATCGCCTGTTGTTGGGGCATCGGGAGGTATTAGCGGCCTCTTCGCCGCCGCCCTCATCATGTTAAATCAGCGCAACCAAGGCATGACGGGGCGTTTTGGATTATGGCCGATTATCATCGTATGGGTTGGCATCTCTGTATTGTTTGGTGTGATCGGTGATCCGCAATCTGGCCTTGAACCTGGTCAAATTGCATGGGCGGCGCATGTTGGCGGCTTTTTAGGGGGCTTTGCCATTTTAAAGCTTATGAAATTGTTTTAATGACGCTTTAAACAGGGTCAATTAACATACGCGGTGACTTGCTCAACAAATTAGGTTTTTCAATGTTCATCGCCTGCGCAATGGGGTAATCCCATTTCATTGTATTAAAGCAATCTTGCGGCATAACAATCGCAGACCAATGATTGTAAACGCGCCCTGTTCGCATACAGACCCATCGCTTCGCAGGCACTGTATCCGCATCATTTTGCAACCAATTGGAATCCTCGCTATGCGTAATATTTTTTTCAACTAAATATTTAAGTTCTATAATTTCATGCGTTAAAGCAATTTTTTCTGCGCTCATAAGATGTGCCTTTGCTTCTCCCCAATACCCTAAATCAATGGCACAATGCGCCACAGCAACATAGCTTTCCACGGCATTTGGCTTAAACTCAATAAGTTTTTGAGCATGTGCCAGCTTCTTAGTGGTATCTTCCTTTGATTTGCTCTTATACAAATCTTGCCATAGTACAGCCAGTTCTGGATGAGGACTTACTTTCCACGCTTCAGAAATTAGCGCTATTGCTTTTTTAGGTTTACCTTGTTCTTGATAAAACTCAGCATAACGTGTGATAGTCGGCACGAAAGCAGGATCAATCTTATATGCGAGCTTTAAATTATAAGCGGCTTTTGCTGGACTAGTTGTCACCTTATCATAGTCATAGCGCATAAGATGAATAGCGATACGATCGCTTAATAATTTACCCGCATCAACAATATTATTTTTCTCTAATTTTTTACCTAATTTTAATGCCTCAACCCAATGACGATTTTTAATTTCCAAATCATAAACCAGCTCTAATATCCATGCTTGGGAAGGGTGTTTCTTTAATGCTTTATGAGCATAATTTAACGCTTTTTCATGATCATCAACATTGATGGAAGATTTTATTAAACCACGCAGACCCAAAAACATTGCGTTTTTATCTTTTAACATCGTTTCAAAATGCGTTTGAGCCAAAGCCTCTTCGCCTCTCAAACGTGCCGTTTGCGCTTGTAATAATAACAGCAGGCTATTGTCATTTTCTTTGAAATATTTTTGCGCGGCCTTTGTGCTATCACTCGCTTGATC
>CALDHI010000123.1 GCA_937941545.1 uncultured Alphaproteobacteria bacterium | reverse complement strand
CTGGGCGAAGTGAGTGCGCCGCTGGCTGAAACGCAATGGGGTGTGCGCGAGACGTTGTCGGGTTTTGGTTTTACGCCTGCGATTCCTGCGGCGCGATGCGTGAATACCAAAGATATCATGGCGTATTATGAAGACATTAATAAACAACGCCCTGATTTGGATTATGAGATTGATGGCGTGGTGTATAAGGTGGATCGAATTGATTACCAAGAGCGCTTAGGGTTTGTTGCACGCGCCCCGCGGTGGGCAACGGCTCATAAGTTTCCTGCGGAGCAAGCGATTACGATTATCCAAGACATTGATATTCAAGTGGGACGCACGGGTGTGTTGACCCCCGTGGCACGGTTAGAGCCGATTACGGTGGGCGGTGTCGTTGTGTCAAACGCGACGTTGCATAATGAAGACGAGATAAACCGTAAAGATGCACGCATTGGCGATCATGTAACGATTCAACGCGCGGGCGATGTCATTCCGCAAGTGGTGAACGTCATCATGGATAAACGAAAAGCTGATAGTGCGCCGTTTAAGTTCCCTATTATCTGTCCAAAATGTGGATCTAAAGCTGTTAAAAATATAAACCCAAGAACAGGTAAAGAAGATGTAGCGCGGTATTGTTCAGGTGGAATGGTGTGCCCAGCACAGTCTATGGAAAGATTGAAATACTTTGTTTCTAAAAATGCTTTTAATATTGAAGGGTTAGGAAATGAAACTATAGAACAGTTATTTACAAATAATATTATTCAATCGCCATCAGAAATTTTTAGACTTAGTGAAAAAGAAAACCTTCTCATTAATCTTGAAGGTTGGGGAAAGTTAAAAACTGAAAATCTTTTTAACTCTATCAAAGATAAAAAAACTATAGAGTTAAATAAATTTATTTATTCATTGGGTATAAATAAGATTGGAGAGTCTAACTCGAAACTATTAGCAAAATATTTTAAGACATCTGAAAATTTTATTTTATTTTTTAAAAGTGCTGTACTTGATACATTGAATCTTTGGCAGAACAGTTTTGAATTAGATTTAAATGTAAATAATTTAAGTAATGATAAAGTTCTTGAAGCTTATGATATATTTCGAGAAAAATTGAATTATGAAAAAATTTATAGGTCTAAAATACAATATATAAAAGGAATGGGACCAATCTATTCTTCAAAAATAATCTTTTTAACAGCCGAGTATTATAAAAATAAGGGTGCGGATAATAGCACTGCTTGGACAAAATATATTATTAATCAAAAACCATTTAATAAAAAGCGTATAGAAGATATATGCCAAAATTTTGAAAGTAGAGAAGACTTATATGAAAAAGTTAGTTATGTAACTAATAAATGTGCATCTCTTTGGAGAGCATTGCCCAAAGATTTTGAAAGCAGGTTAGGTGTTGATAGTTTTAATAATGAGTATTCTCGAATTTTAGAACATAATTGGATGTTTCTATCTGATAAGATAACGAAAATAAAAAGAAAAGAGGTTTCAAATTATAGAGATATCATAGCATTAGATGGGTTTGGAGAAGTCGCTTTTTATTCTATATTTCATTTCTTTTTAGAAAATAGAAATTTAGAGGAAGTAGACAAAATATTACAAGTAGTTCATGTAAAGAAACAAGATGTTTCACTCATGGATGATTCTGTAATTTATGATAAAATTATAGTTTTTACAGGTACATTATTGCAGAGTAGATCAGAAGCCAAAGCCAAAGCGGAAAGCCTAGGCGCGAAAGTTACGGGTAGTGTTTCAAAGAAAACGGACTACGTGATTGCAGGGGAAGATGCGGGATCAAAGTTAAAGAAAGCCAAAGAGTTGGGCGTGACAGTGTTGAGCGAAGATGAATGGCTTGCGCTAGTATTATAGCTATTCCCATTTCCTTTTAGGCGTTGTGACACCTTGTACCTAGTTTAAAAGAAAAGCGAAACAGCTATAGCGTTATAAATTATTCCCAAATAATTTCAAAGTTTCATCCATAAATCTATCGCGGATTTCATCGCCCTCCATTAAAATCTCATGACCGGAGCCATTTAAAAATTCTAAATGGGCGTTGGGAAGAAACGCCGCTGCATGAATAATGGCTTTATTATCAACAACGGTGTCTTTTTCTGCGAGACCCAAAACGAGAGGCGTGTGAATACTACGCAATGTTTTTTGTTTTGCTAAAAAAGAGATAGAGCGAAGGCTGTGATCTAACCAGCGATAAGTGGCGTTTCCTACTTGTAGGTCAGGGTTTGCGGCCATCCATGCGTTATGCACTTCACAGCGCAGTTTATCGTGACTAAATACATTATTTAAGATGTCGTGACGATCAAGCGCAGACCAATCATGCCCACCGGGAACATAGGAGTTTTTAAAGGGCGTGAGCAGTTTTAACAAAAGGCGCGTTAATTTTGTAAAAGTACATATGCCCGCAATACCTAGCATGGGTGCAGAAAAGCTGGCCGCTTTAAATCGTGCAGGGTATTTCTCTAGATAACGTAATCCAATATTCCCCCCCATGGAATGCGCTAACATCAAATGGGGAAGGGGGGCGTTTATCTGTGATGTAATAAGGGTGTGTAAATCCATGACATCTAAGGTGATACCATCGGAGGAGCGTTTATGACGATTGCTACTATAGCGATGGGATAATCCTTGATACGCCCAATCAATGACAACGACATCAAATCCTTTGGCGTTTAAATCGCGCGTTGTTTCAATATATTTCTCACCAAATTCGCTTAAACCAGGCAGGATATAGACGATGTCCTTGGGCGCGTCAATAAATGCCGTGCGATAGAATATCTCCCGATGTTGGCTGTGAAAGGAGTCCACCCGCCAATTTTTAGGCGGCAAAAAACGTTGTTCAATAGTGGGGAGGGTTAACATGTAGCTCATAAGATAAGAGCCTATTCCATCGCTTTAACGATGTTTTCGGTCATTTTCTTGGCATCGTCTAGCAACATGTAGGTGTTGTCTTGGTAGAAGAGGGGGTTATCAATTCCCGCATAGCCTGCCCCTAATGAACGTTTAACGAACAGCACCGTCTTGGCTTTTTCAACATCCAAGATAGGCATGCCGTAAATGGGTGAAGTTTTATCATTCTTCGCGGAAGGGTTGGTAATATCATTTGCCCCAATCACGTAAGCCACATCGGCCTGTGCAAAGTCACGATTGACATCTTCCAGTTCCAGCACTTCGTCATAAGGCACGTTGGCTTCGGCAAGAAGGACATTCATGTGACCTGGCATACGCCCCGCCACAGGATGAATGGCATAGATAACTTCCACGCCTTCTCCTTTTAATTTATCCGCCAGCTCGCGCACAACATGTTGCGCTTGCGCCACTGCCATACCGTACCCTGGCACGATGATAACTTTTGAAGCATTTTGCATGATGAAAGCGGCATCTTCGGCAGAGCCGATTTTCGCGTTTCTATCCCCATGATCGGCATTGCCTGCGCTGGATACTTCCGCACCAAAGCCACCGAGGATAACGGAGATAAATGAGCGGTTCATCGCCTTACACATGATGTAGGACAAGATTGCCCCCGATGCCCCAACCAGCGCACCTGTGATAATCAACAGGTTGTTTTGTAGTGTGAAACCAATTCCCGCCGCGGCCCAACCTGAATAAGAATTCAACATAGACACAATAACGGGCATGTCTGCGCCGCCAATGGGGATTATCATTAAGATACCGAGCAAGGCCGCAACAAGCACAATCGCCCAGAAGAAAGTCGGGCTTTGTGTGATGCAAAGCATGATGATTAAGAAGACTAAGCCAGCGCCTAACGCGGCGTTTAGCATATGTTGTTTAGGGAAGACAACAGGCTTACCAGAGATAACGCCTTGTAATTTCCCCCATGCGATAATTGAGCCCGTGAAGGTGACCGCACCAATTGCCAGACCGAGCGCCATTTCAAGCAATGAGCCGACATGGATATCGCCCAAGGCACCAATGCCATAAGCCGCAGGATTAAAGAACGCCGCTGCCGCCACAAAGACCGCCGCCAAACCCACAAGGGAATGGAACGCCGCAACCAGTTGAGGCAGAGCCGTCATTTCAATTTTCTTGGCAATTACTGCACCGATAGAACCACCGATGAGGATACCTAGCGTAATCAAGCCCCATGAATGGGCGCTCATAATAAGGGTTGTTACAATAGCGATTCCCATACCGCTGGCGCCAAAGATAAGTCCTTTGCGTGCGGTTTCAGGGCCAGATAATCCGCGCAGTGCCATGATGAAGCAAATAGCGGAGATGAGATAAGCGAAGGTCGAAAGCGTTTCCATTATTTGGCGCCTTTCTTTTTAAACATTTGTAACATGCGTTGTGTGACGATGAAGCCACCGAAAATATTGATAGAGGCTAGTATCACGGCCAAAAACCCCATGATTTTTGAAAAGCTCATATCCGCAGGGCCAGCGGCGATTAACGCACCAACAATAATGACGGATGAAATGGCATTTGTGATGCCCATAAGCGGGGAGTGCAAAGCAGGAGTGACACGCCATACAACGTAATATCCAACAAAGCATGCTAAAATAAAGACGGTTAAGCCAGATAAAAAGAAGCTGTCGCCGCCGCTATGTTCGGCGATTTGAATTGTGGCCGCGGCGATAGGAGAGCTGGCCTCTACGGCTAAGCTTGCTGCTTGGTTGGCCAAATCATTGGCTTGATTGGCAAGGTCTGTCGCGCGTTCGGTCAAGCTTGGCGCTGTTTCGGGGGTTGCCACGGGGGCGGCTTGTTCTATTTGTAAGTCGGGTTCCATATCTTAAGCCTCTTTCTTTACAGATTTCTTAGCAGGCGTTTTCTTGGTCGCCTTTTTTGCTGTCGTCTTTATTGCCGTTTTCTTCACTGCTTTTTTAGCCGCAGGTGCTTTTTTTGCTTCAATAAAATTAGGGTGAATAATGACGCTATCCTTGGTGAGGGCAACTCCCTTCACAATGTCGTCTTCCCAATCAACGGCAAGTGATTTTGTTTCTTTATCAATCATAAGCGCAAGCAGGTTAAATAAGTTCTTCGCGTACAGCGCGGAGGCATCGGTTGATAAACGGCTGGCGATATTTTCGTAGCCAATAACTTTCACGCCGTTCACCTCCACAACTTGGTTCGGTTTTGAGGATTCAACATTACCCCCTGCTTCAACTGCCATGTCTACAACAACGGAGCCTTGCTTCATGCTTTCAACCATTTTGGTGGTGATAAGCTTGGGCGCGGGGCGTCCTGGGATGAGGGCGGTGGTGATAACAATATCTTGCTTGGCAATTGTTTGAGCCACCAAGGCCGCTTGTTGTGCTTGATAGTCTTTCGACATTTCCTTGGCGTAACCGCCTGCGTTTTCAGCTTCTTTAAATTCATCATTTTCAACGGCAACAAAGTTTGCGCCTAATGATTGCACTTGTTCTTTTGCGGCGGGGCGCACATCGGTGGCGGATACAATCGCGCCTAAACGACGCGCCGTGGCAATGGCTTGAAGCCCTGCAACACCCGCACCCATAATAAAGACCTTCGCCGGTGCTATAGAGCCAGCGGCTGTCATCATCATCGGCATGGCGCGGTTGTAAAATTCTGTCGCATCCAATACGGCCTTATATCCCGCCAAGTTTGATTGAGAGGAAAGCACATCCATGCTTTGTGCGCGTGAAATACGGGGAATAAGTTCCATAGAGAGGGACGTAATATTATGCTTAGCGCATTTCTCAATGAAGTCTTTATTATTGTAAGGATTATAAAGACCAATTAAATAAGTGTCTTTTTTAAGAGCGGTTAAATCTAGCGTGTCATCGGCTTGAACACATAACACCACATCCATGTTTTTAACGGTAGACGCATAATCAGTTGCAATTTTTGCACCCGCTTCTTTATACGCATCATCTGAAAAACAAGCATTATGCCCTGCATTTTTCTCGATGGTTATGTCACATCCCATTGCGGTTAATTTCTTAACCGTTTCTGGTGATGCTGCAACACGTTTTTCGTTGCTCTGCGTTTCTTTAATTATGGCAATTTTTAACGCCATGATTAGCCCTCATGTATCTGTGATTGTTTGTATGAAGATGACTTTGCCCCAAGATGAGGCGCTTGTGAAGATGTAATGGGGCAGATGCCCACAAGATATAGGCAAATACTTGCCAAACAGGCAATAGCCATGTAAATTTGTATCATTAAGTGATTTCATTCACGAACTGGGCGTTCTGCTAAGATAAAATTTAAGGTAATAATATGTATAAGAAGATAATTCTTTTGGGGTTGTTGGCATTAACAAGTGTCTGGTCAAGTGGTTCCGTTCGCGCAGAAACGCTGCAAGAATCAGTGATGCAAGCTTTGTCAACGCACCCTAGTGTGCAAGCCGCGGAGCGCGCTAAAGATATTGCGCGTCAAGATAAAGCGATTGCTAAGTCTGCGTATTTTCCTGTTGTCTCTGCCAATACATCTGTGGGAGGGATTTATGCGAATAACTCAACCAGCCGTGGGTTAACCGTATCGCGTGGGTCAGGTCGCTCCGCTTTGTGGGAAGCAGATGCGCGTATTACGCAACCTTTGTTCGATGCCCAAGCCACCAAGAACCGAGTTGAAGCCGCTAATGCGCGTATGATTTCTGCGGATTATAGCGTAGCAGATATTCGGGAAAATTTAGCGTTACAGGCGGTGCAATCGCATATCGCTGTAATGCAAGCGCAAGCGACGTTAGATAGAACGCAGTCTTATTTAGACTCAATTGAGGATTACTTATCGCGTATTCAAATGATGGTATCCGAAGGTGTGGCCGACCAAGCGGAAGCGGCGCAAGCGCGTAATATTAGCCTTATGCTCAAAAGTTCGTTGGCAGATTATCAGGGGCAATTGGATGCGGCGTTGGCAAATTATGCGCAGATAACAGGGAGCACCCCGCGCAAGGCAATGATTAAACCGTCAAATGTTACGACTATTAATAAAAATATAGACGCGGCTATTGCGTACGCGCAAGCCAATCATCCTATGTTGATGGCCAATGAAATGGAAATGCGCGCTTTATCCCATGAGGCCACAGCAGAAAGTTCAGCCCTTTATCCAACGATAGATGCAGAGTTGTCTGGATTGAAGCGTGAGCAAAAAGACATTATTGGCGGTGAATTAGAAGATGCCCGCGCAGTTGTTAAATTGGGCTGGAATTTTGAAACAGGTGGGGCGTTAAAGGCGCGCTCAAACCGTATCAAAGCGCAAAGCGCCGAAATAACGGCGCAAAATGATGAACGTCGTCGTTCCATTCAAGGGGATATCAAACGCGCATATACCGAATTAAATACAGCGCAAAAACAAGTGATGCTTGTTAAAGAACGTGAGAGTGTGACCTCTGAATTATATGACGCCTATAAAACTCAGTTTGAGGGGGCGTTGGTACGTTTACTCCAACTTATGCAGGCGGAAAACCAGCTTTTCAATGCGCAATTGGAATCTATTACGGCGCAATATCGCCATCTTTTGGCGCAATATAATATCCTCGCTAGTATGGGACAATTGCAAGATACGATTTTAGCAGGGCAGGTCGTTTCACAAGCACAGCCAATGGTTCAAGATATTTCACCGCAACCAAAGCCCAGACGTACGATTGGTCAAAAAACAAGAGCAATTGCGGCGCGTCCCATTGCGATGATATCACCCAAGACTGCTGTAAAGCCTCCCGTTAAAGTTGAGCCAGTTCAAGAACTAAGAGCGCCTGTGCAATACACAGCGCCTGTTCTACCGCCCGTTACGCAACCTGTAAAAGCAAGCTCATCAACTGTTCCTTGGACGACGACGAATGAGCGTATTCATATTGATATTCAAAAATAAGAACGATAAAGGATTGTTTTTTGACCGATAAAGATTCAAAAGTTGATCCGCTTCTTCAGTGTTTAGT
>CALDHI010000122.1 GCA_937941545.1 uncultured Alphaproteobacteria bacterium | reverse complement strand
TGTCTTGCGCAACAACCGCTTCTTCTTTCACGGCATCTTTAACTACATCGGCAGGATCATTAATTTTCTTATGCCCCATCGCTTCTAAGATAAGGTATAAATCGGCAATATTACTGCCCAGCCATTCCGCCATCTGATGTTGCGCCATAAATTTTCCGTCTTTTGCGGTGTCATATACCGCGCAAATAACGCGATCCAACATATCAACACGTACCGAACGCGGGCCATAAATAGGGTAACCAATTGATTGGTAATACGCCTTATCCAGCTCTTTTCCTTCAACGGAAAAAGAAACAATACCATCCGCTGGCACATCCGCTGGTAAGTCTTTATCTTCCCAAAGGGTCAATAAAAGCGCACGCAATTTAACCGTTGCGGGTTTGTTTAATTCAGGCAGGTAAACCAATAAAGGCCCAAAGCGTATTTTCTTCGTACGCAGCGCACTGCGTTGGTCTTCATCCATCTGCGCAATGTCGGATTGAATATCACTACGTTGTACAACACCCAACGCCTTAAAAAGCGTATCAGCAATCGTGCGCGGTGTACCCGCTGGGATATCTTCGGATTGTAGATTAAACAAAGGTTCCAACGCTTGCTTAATATGCGTCTCTAACCATGTTTGAATGAAAGCCACAAGCGCCGCTTGATCTTCGTCCTTCGTCACATCAGCAGACACCAAAGAGCATTTGGGTGCAAGTATGCTACTACCCTTTACTATCTGAGCAACAACGTCGCCAGACATAGGGTTGGTCAAATCACGTTGCCATGATATCTGGCCATCGTCGTGAAGCTTAAACTGTGTATCCATAGAATTTAAAATCATTCATGAGTTTTAGCCGAAGAGCGCGCGATAGGAAAGCAAAAAATATGCCTTAATCTTGCTTTTATTCTCGCTATAATGTTGCTAAGTTTGAATATGTTATTGATATAAAGGATTTTTTATGCGTTATTCTCAATTGGCTCTCCTCCTCTTAACAGGGTTTTTCCTAGTTTTCAGCGCGTCAAATGCTGTTTTGGCTGAGGACACAGCCTTAGATGCCGATGGTAAGCGCCTTGAAGCCTTACTGACAAAGCGTATCGACAAAACTAAAGCCAGCCTACAGGAGCTAGATAAAAAGCTTATCACCACAGGAAAGCTTCATATTGAAAAAACGGACACCTATTATGCCGCCACCCTGCCCGCTTTTAAGATTGAGCTGGATGAAAAAGACATGCTCAATATTGGCCTAATCGCCATTAATGCCACTCCTATTAAAGACTCAACGGACTGGAAAATGTCCGTTGCATTGCCCATGCCCATTTATTTTGACAGCAAAGAGGGTGAGCGTTTAGGGCAAATTGATTTAGGTAGCCAGCAAATGGGCGGTATCTATTCCGACAAACTTGATGGTTTCAAAAAATTGGATGCCATTTATAACAACATTAAGTATGCGGATTTCCAATCCAGCACACGCATTAATATCGGCTCCGTTAAACTCAGCAATGATTACGCGGAAAATAAAGCAGGACTTCTCTCTGGCCCGTCTACTTTTTTACTGAAGAACATTGCAATCACACCACAAAAAAATGACCTTATGTTTCAAATTGAATCCATGGATGTGAACGCCATAATCAAAAATTATGACCCCGCTTTAAAAGACAAAACACAACAAACGTTACTGGATACTTCAAGCGATAAAATATTAGATAATAACTTCGCCAGCACAATTGTAGATTTATTAAAATCCAGCGGTAATTCAGAAGTGAAAGCCTTCATAAAAAACATTTCCGCTAAAGATAAGAAGACAAAAGAAAATGCGTTTAACATTAATAATTTGAGCCTTGCCAACACCACGTCAATGTCTGGTGATAACAGATTTGGCCAAACATACAGCTTAAAATATGATGGATTATCTTTTGGTAAAAAAGAAGAATTTGATGACTTCATCCCTTCCAGCTTAAAGACAGGATTAGAACTTAAAAACATTCCAATCCAATCTATTCTAAAAGAAAGTGAAAAAGTCACATCTATTGATTCGAAGAATACCGAAGCAAAGAAAAAAGCGTCAGATGCGTTCAAAACAAACCTTATTCAATTATTCAAAAGTGCGAACACCGTTGTGAAATTGAATGATACCAGCATTAAAAATGATCTTTATCATATCGACACAAAAGGCGATTTACGCGCCTCAACCAAATCTCCTTTAGGCGCAGTCGGCAACCTAACGCTCAGCTTCACTGGCCTAGAACAGACAATGGAAAAGCTTAAAAGCTCCGCGATTGGGAAACAAGCCTTACCACAGCTGGCAATCTTCCAAATGATTTCAGAGAAAAAAGGCGATAAAAATATAGCTGTTTTAGAGCTTGGTGAAAATGGCAGCATCATGATTAACGGTAAAGATATGAGCGCGATGTCTGGCTTGCTCGGCGGATAATTTTGTTTAGCGCTTAAAGCAAATAGGCGAGCAATGCATTGAGGCGTTGCATTCCTTCAATTGTTGGCATGATATGAGTTTTAGAAACTATCACCATCTTCTCATCAACAAGATGTTGAATTTTATCTTGTGCCAATACCATGCGCCAATCTTGACCTGTCTCAACTTCAATCTTCGCCAAGGCCACCCCTTCGCGTAGGCGCATGCCCATCATCATTAATTCGATTAGTTTTTCATCATTATTAATCTCAATAAACTCATGATACCCCTGCCCATTTTTCGCCACATAATCCAGCCAAACATCTGGCGCACGATGCACACGCGTTGCATATTTTGTTAACGTCTGAGAAGAGACCGCCTCCTCACACTTGTGCGCATGAGGTCGGCCATTTAATGTAACACGACCATGTGCTCCTGGGCCTACCCCCACATAATCATCATAGCGCCAGTAGGTTTGATTATGCACAGATTCTTGTCCTGCAATCGCATGGTTTGAAATCTCGTAAGCGGGCATATTGGCTTTATCCAAAATCTCTTGTGTTACTTCATAAAACGCCCCCGCTTGATCGGCTTCAGGAATACGAAACTCCCCTCGTTTTTCTTGCGCATAAAATGGCGTGCCTTGCTCAATCGTTAGCTGGTATAAAGATAAATGACCGTTGGTATAGTTGAGCGCTTCCGCCAATTCGTCACGCCATGCTTCAATCGTTTGTTCAGGTCGGGCATAAATTAAATCAAAACTGTAACGATCAAAAATTTTGGCCGCTGTTTGAACGGCTTTCACCGCCTCATCCGCGCTATGTTCTCGCCCTAAGAATTTCAAATCTTTATCCCGCAAAGATTGAACACCAATCGACACACGATTAACCCCCGCCAGCTTGAACGCTTCAAATTTTTCAGCTTCAATAGAGGTCGGATTGGCCTCTAGAGTAATTTCTACATTATTCGATAAACGCCATTTCTTTTGAATATGATCAATAATCATTTCAACGGTTTTCGGCTTCATTAAAGACGGCGTACCACCGCCAAAGAAAATAGACGTCACCTCACGGTTTGGCGTCATATCTGCAATATAATCAAGCTCTTTAAGATAGCTTTGCGCCCATAGATCATGATCCACGGAATCACTAACGTGCGAGTTAAAATCGCAGTATGGACATTTTGATTTACAAAATGGCCAATGCACATAAATACCAAATAAATCTTTAGACATTCTGGCTCATAAAATCTTTAAATTTTGTAACCGCTTTGGCACGGTGAGAAATTTTATTTTTCTCGCTTTCCTCCATTTGCGCTGCTGTTATATCATACCCTGCAGGGACAAATATAGGATCATAGCCAAACGTATGCGGCCCGCGTGTTGGCCAACAAAGATGCCCCTCAAATTTACCTTCAAAAACATGCTCGTTTCCGTCTTGGGAAATGAACGCCATGACCGTTGTAAAATGCGCTGTTTGCGTACCATCAATACCAATGCCATTTTTTTCTTTTAGTTCATCATATATGCGTTGCATGGCGCCAGAAAAATCACGTCCATCAATATGGGTTGCGTCTGTCTTACCCCACCGCGCAGAATAAATCCCCGGCGCACCGTCCAAACCATCAACGCAAAGGCCACTATCATCCGCCAAGCTTGGCAATCCTGTCACTTTATACGCCGCGCGCGCCTTTAGCAAAGCATTGCCTTCAAACGTCACCTCAGTCTCTTCAGGTTCAGGCAAGTCAAAATCACGCGCAGATTTAAACTCAACATCCATGTCTTTAAACATGTCTTCAAATTCCAAAACCTTACCCTGATTATGCGTAGCGAGGACGATTGTTTTCATTTAATAACTCCTAAATATTGACCATTTTCATCTGAGCTACCCATCGCCATTGTCCATGGTTTTGCAGGGACATAAAACTCACTCGGAATTTTCAGGTTTTTAATTTCTTTAACATTTACTGCATCTATACGGCACAACGTTAAATGAGGCGTATAGTTTTTTGTCAAAATCTCTACGCCCAAAGGGGCTAATTTGCTAACAACATATTTATGCAAGTGGAGAAGCCATTCTTTATATTCAACAGCCAACTCTGCCCAAGCATATCCTTGGTGTTGCCCCTCTCCCATTCTCAAAAGATAACTGTGTAAAGTAGGTGTCATCTTAATGTCATTCATTGCAATATCGGGTTTTGCCAAAGCTTTAAACTGACACAAGGTAATATGAGGTAATACATCATCAGATAAGCAATACCCTTTTGCCAAAGAGTTAAAATTCTTTTGACTATAATCAGTTAACGCTTTTGATAACTCAATGGGTGGTAATAAAACAACATTGAAATTCTTCATTTACACAATACTCAATTATTTTACTCTAAACCCCTAAAGCAGTTTTCTGCATGTCGCGCAGATCATTACATCCTGTTTTTGCGAGGCTTAAAAGCTCCATAAATTCTGCTTCGCTGAAAGGCGCTTGTTCGGCTGTGCCTTGAATTTCAACAATGCCACCCTTACCCGTAATAACAAAATTCGCGTCTGTTTCGGCATCACTATCCTCATCATAATCTAAATCCAGCACAGGCGTGCCTTTGTAAATACCACAAGAAATCGCTGATACTGTATCGGTCAACGGCAACGCAGAGATTAATTTTAAATCCACAAGGTGTTGCATCGCCATATGAAGTGCAACATACGCCCCCGTTAGGCTGGCTGTGCGTGTGCCGCCATCGGCTTGTATCACATCACAATCCACTTTCACCTGACGCTCGCCCAGTGCCTTCATATCCACAACACCGCGTAAAGCGCGTCCGATAAGGCGTTGAATTTCTTGTGTACGACCCGATTGCTTGCCCCGCGCTGCTTCTCTATCCATGCGTGACCCCGTCGAGCGCGGTAACATACCATATTCTGCCGTCACCCAGCCCTTGCCAGACCCGCGCATCCAACCTGGCACTTTTTCCTCAACACTAGCGGTACAAAGCACGTGCGTATCCCCACATTTAACCATGCAAGAGCCTTCTGCATATTTAGAATAATTTGGAATAAGCTCCATAGAGCGAAGTTGATCTGGGGTGCGGCCTGATGGACGAGACATAATATAAATCCTTATCATTATAGTTAATTTTGCCTAAATTGGCTTTTTATAACGCTGATGTCAATTAAGCATATAAAATATAGATGTTTGCCCTCATTTGCGAATATCGGTACAATGATAGGGTAACATTATTTCATCGGAGAGCTTCATCGTGCGATTTCTAACCTTATCTTTATCTATCTTGGCTGTTTTAGGCTTTTCACAGGGCACACATGCCCAAGAAAGCCAAATCCACGTTCCCAAAGGCACCAATTGGACTAATTCCAGTGGCGCAAGCAGCAGCGGTGGTGAAAGCCAGATTTTTATTCCCAAAGGCACCAATTGGCGCAACGATGCCGAAGCCATTACACGCTATCTTAATCAACAATCAAAAACGCACAGCTCTAACAAGCAATCTATTAAAAAAGTAGATTTAAGCATTGTTCATCCTGATTATTTAGACCCTGAGCAATTTGGCCTACTCATGAAAGTTGCCAATAGTGAATCTGGCTGTTTTGATTATTCCCCCATTGAATATGAATCAAAATATGTTGGAAATTATTATTTAGATATCAAACTGAATAACTACCGCAAAACCCTTAAAGACGTTAAAAATCCGCATTACGAATGCAATCAAGGCAACCAAGTCGTTTCTGGCATGATTGTTTTAAATGCGAACGATTTACGCGAAAAAGGCGTTCAACAAATTAGATTCAGCAATGGCAATTCACGCGATGCATACAACATCTCATACATTGAAAACGGCATCCGCTTTGCCCCTAAAAGCATGGTGGCGTTTAAAGCAACGGACTTAGTTGCGCCCGATTATAATTACATTGAATATAAATATGCCGATAAAACCCTTGTTACCTTACAAGTGCCGATGGCATTGCCCTCCGATGATGTGGCGCAAGCGGTTCGCAATTTAGCATATAAATATGCGCTCACACCTGCCGCTCAAACTACGTCACAGGGCAATATCTTTTATTTCAAAGATGAAAGCGGCAACCTAATGGATAGATTATCTGAAGACGGTTTCACCGAATTTGGACAGGTCGAAATCTTGCGCCCCTACGTCACGCAACATGGGCGTGTTGGCACCCCCGTCAGCCTAAAAGTCTTCCTTGCAAAACCCAGCGTGACTTTATAAGATATCCTTCACATTATTAACCAACCAAAGAAATAGAGAGCGTCCTTGGGCTTGCCCGCATGACGGCACTAACAAAAATGAGCAACGAAGAAAATCCCCAAAACGAAAACCTAAACCCAACCGATGCCGCGCAGGCATCAGAGGAAGTGGCGCAACATGAAACCGAAAATGTTGTGAACTTGGATGGTATGAATGGCGAACCTGATTTAAATTTAAATCCTGCTGCGCT
>CALDHI010000121.1 GCA_937941545.1 uncultured Alphaproteobacteria bacterium | reverse complement strand
TCAACCATGGTGTCATGAACGATTTTGATGACTTGTTGAGCAGGGGTAACAGACTTAGTGATTTCCGCGCCAATCGCGCGTTCTTTAATAATCTCGATAAATTCTTTAACAACAGGCAAGGCAACATCGGCCTCAAGCAACGCAACGCGAATCTCACGCGCGGCATTATTAACGTCATCTTCTTTAAGCGAGCCTTTACCCCGAAGCCCGTCAAATATTCCGCCTAATTTGTCACTTAATGAATCAAACATTATTTCTTATACTCCGCTTGACCAGACGCTATTCTAAAGCAGGTAATGTAACGCCATAAAGTAAGGATGTGAATTAATATATAAGATAGGGTAGAAAAAAGGCCGTAAGATAAGTTTTCTAAACCTTCTATTACCAACGCCTCAAATTCCTCACTGTTGGGGTCTATTTGCATCAATCTTTGATAAAAATCAGATATAAAAAAGTCTATAAAGAACCCTATTAAGACAATAGGAAGAGTGTATATGAATATTTTAACAAATATAGGGATGCTGAGGGAAAAATATCTTTTAAAATAGTTTGCGTTATCACCAGAAATGTTAATTTTATAACTAAGGATAAAGCTTAAAGCTAAGATTATAAGTCCCATTATAGAGCTAATGGCGCGGTAAATATAATTATCTGTTTCATTCAGGAGTATGTCAGTTATGTAAAGATATAGATACGAAGTTAACAGCAGGCCCATTAAAATGAAATAAATCCATTGCTGTCTTTGAGTCACTAAATTTTGACTCAATTCATGCGCTAATTTTGTATCCCTAAATAATATCACTTCAAAAAACCTTTTAATAAACCATAACGAAAACGACCCCGATGTGCGTAATTTCGCAGGTCAGGGAGTATCCGTGGACACTGATATTCCATGAATGTCAGTGAATTTCATGGGTTTTATACCGCTACCAGGTATGTTATGCAAGCATTATGTTGAATTTTAAGAAAGCTCCCTATGTCTCAATATGATAATTATATTAGAAATACTTGGTTTGAAATTGATTTAAGCCAGTTTCAAAAGAATATTGAGATTATAAAACAACAAGTGCAAACACGCGTGCTGGTTGTCGTGAAGGCTAATGCGTACGGTCATGGCATTGTTGAATGCGGTAAGGCAGCAGAGAAGTCTGGCGCAACTATGTTAGGCGTGGCGACAGTGGGCGAGGCGGCGTTATTGCGTGAAGCTGGCGTTCAAATCCCAATTCTACGTATGACCGCCTACGGTCTCAACGAAATGCAAAGCTTCATTGACGATGATATTCACTTTTTCGCATGGACAAAAGAGCATATTGAAACCGCAGATAAACTTGCCAAACAAGTAGGCAAAAAGGCTAAAGCGCATCTCAAAATTGATACAGGCATGGGGCGTGCGGGTGTGTTCGCTGAAGATGTACGGCCAATTGCTGAAATTATCCAAGCCGCTGAACACGTTGATTTTGAAGGTGTATGTAGCCATTTCCATACCGCAGACATGCCTGAAACAGACAGTGTCTTTAGGCAAATAGAAAAGTTTGAACTGGCGCTTAAAACCCTTGAGGGTATGGGCATTGTTCCCCCTTATATCCACCTATCGAACTCACCCGCGCTCCTGCGTTTTAAAGAGGCGCGTTATAATATGGTGCGGACTGGCGTGATTACTTACGGCCAATATTATGAAGAGAAGACTGAACTGTTTGACGGCATGAAAGCCATTGGCACATGGAAAGCGCGTCTTGTGTCTGTCAAAACGCTTCCCCCAAATCATGGTGTGAGTTATAGCGTGAAATATAGAACATCAGGTCATGAGAAAATTGGTGTTATACCTGCTGGATATGCCGATGGTTTTCGTCGTCGTCCGCTAGGGGCGAATGAAGTGCTGATCCATGGACGGCGCGTGCCTGTGGTCGGCAGTGTTTGTATGGATCAATGCATGGTTGTTATTCCCGACGATATGGAGGCCAAAGAAGGCGATGAAGTTGTCCTGATGGGCGGACAGCAGGAGGATTATATCGACTCTCTTGATATCTGTGAAAAATGGGGAACCAACAACTATGATGTCTTCGCCAACATCTCCGCCCGTGTACCTAGGGTTTATGTGTAGGTTATTTCCATTTATAGAGAACTAAGAACAAGCCGATGCAAGAGAGGGCGATGCCTATCGTTTGTATCCAATCAAGCTTTTCTTTAAAGATGTAATACCCTAAAAACACTTAATACCTTAAGTGATTAAATTTCTGATCAAACGTGCTGGTGACTTCTTTGTCCCCGTGACCCTTGATACTTCATGTAATGTTGGGTTTTTGGTAAATGTCAAAACCTATGCTATAGATGAATCCTCTCTAAAAGGAATGGTGATCTAAAATGGTTTTTTGGCGTAAGAAAAAGAATGACGATACGACTGAGCGCGAGCGCGAGGGCGAGCTTCTCCATCATAAGGGTGAGCCTGATTTACAGCCGTCATTAGATGTTGAATCTGATATTGACGAAGATACAAAACATCGCCTGCAAAAAACCGAAATTGAAATTCTGGAAGAATTAGATGTAACGCCCGTTCCTCAAGAATATAAGCACGAGAGTGAGCCTGAAGAAGAGGGGGGCTGGATGTCCCGCTTGTCTAAGGGGTTATCCAAATCGTCCAATAAACTAGGCGAGAATATCACGAGTGTCTTTACCAAGCGAAAATTGGATCAAGACGCGCTTGATGAGTTAGAAGAGCTTCTGATTATTGCCGATATGGGGCCTCAAACGGCAGCGAAAATCGTCGCTGATTTCTCACAAAATAAATTTGATAAAGAGATTGATGAAGTCGAAATTAAGGCCGAACTAGCGCAGTCCATTCAAGCCATATTAGAGCCAGTGGCGAAGCCATTCGATATTGAAACAGGCGCGCATAAGCCGTATGTCATGCTGGTTTGTGGCGTCAATGGTGCGGGTAAAACCACAACCATTGGCAAGCTGGCGCATCATTATCATATGGGGCAACATAAAAAGGTTATGATTGCCGCCGCCGATACGTTCCGCGCCGCCGCCGTAGAGCAACTTGATGTGTGGGCAAAGCGGGCGCATGTGGAGATTATCAAGAAAGATGTTGGCGCAGACAGCGCCGCCGTGGCGTTTGAAGCCCTTGAAAAAGCGCAAGCCGAACAAGCGGATTTACTGATGATTGATACGGCGGGACGCTTGCAAAATAAATCGAACCTGATGGCAGAGCTTGAAAAAATGATACGCGTGATTAAAAAACAAGATGAAACCGCGCCCCATGCCGTGATTCTGGTGCTCGATTCCACCACGGGTCAAAACGCGCATTCACAAGTGCAACATTTCAAAGAAGTCGTCGATGTCACAGGTTTAGTCGTCACCAAACTTGATGGCTCGGCCAAAGGCGGCGTGGTCGTCAGCCTCGCCAATGATTACGGTCTGCCCATCCACGCAATCGGCGTCGGCGAAAAAATAGAAGACCTATCCAGCTTCAACGCAGAAGATTTCGCAAAGGCATTGGTGGGTTGATTAAGGTTCAAAAAGGTTAGTTTCACATATGGGGCCATCGGATGTGCTAATACATATAGTTTTTTGTTGATTTTCTTGATCGGCAGTTGCACAAAATAGATGAGAAATTTGATTGTTGGGATTATTGAGAGAGTATTTTGCGATGTCTTCGCATTGTTCAAAACTTAT
>CALDHI010000120.1 GCA_937941545.1 uncultured Alphaproteobacteria bacterium | reverse complement strand
AAGCGAATTATCTTGTTGGGCGGGACGACGGCGAAGATGATTTTAAAATCAACGCAAAGCATGTCAAAATTACGCGGTAAATTCCATGAGTATCAGCCAGTAGTTGAAGGTGTGACAGCTATTGATTGCCTTGTGACGTATCATCCAACCTATTTATTGAATACACCAAATCAGAAAAAAGCAGTCTGGGCGGATATGCTTTTGTTTAAGACTAAATTATAATATTTACATATTATTCGTATTTTAATGGACAAACAATCTTTTTTGCGATACAAACCATTTATTCAACTACGTTTAATGAGTTATGGCATATAAGAATATAAAGATTATATCAGTCGGAATCATGATAATCGCGACCCTATCTGGGGCGGGGTACGTTATTTCTGAATCAGGTGATATGTCCTCTGGTGATACATTTAAAATCAAGTCTGTTGAATTTGTGAAGTCGGCGCATGCGACACAAAAAGCAACACAAATTAGCGGTATTCCTATCCCCTCTAAAAAACCCGTAACGAAATCGGCGTCTGTTTTGGCGAAGTTGGCGGTGCTTACGGCGAATGAAAAATCATTACCTGTTGCCAATAAATTGAATGATAAGCAAAGCCGTCTGTATAGTGAAATATTTGCCTTTCAAAATGCAGGTAATATGAAGAAAGCGGATGAAATCATTCCGCAGCTGAAATCTGATGTCTTAATGGGGCATGTTTTGGCGGAGCGTTATATGCATCCAACCGCGTATCGTGCCAGTTATAATGAGTTGTATAATTGGATGCAAAAATATGCAGACCATCCGCAAGCAGCCAGAATTCATAAATTAGCGTTATTGAAGCGCCCCAAAAAATCTAGTGCACCGCGCAGCCCTGTGGCACAAACAAAAATCTATGGTAATTTAGGCGCCGTGTCCAAACGCGGCAAATCCTATACGAATACAATAAAGCTTACATCCGCCCAAGCGCAAAAAGTACGCGCCTTTAAAAAAGATATTCGTCGTCAGTTAAAAAGAAGCCAACCGACGATGGCGATGAATATTTTAACGTCTGATTACACCGTAAAGTTTTTGGATAATGTTGAGTATGATAAATTACGCGCCGAAATCGCTGCGGGGTATTTATTTAACAACAAGCTAGACCAAGCGCTGACTTTTTCAACGCAATCCGTGAATCGCTCAGGCAAAAAAGCGCCCCTTGCGGGGTGGGTTAAGGGGTTGGTGCAATGGCAACGTGGACAATATAGCAGTGCGGCCAATGGATTTGAATTGGCGGCAACATCGCCATACTCATCAGGGTGGATGGTATCAGCGGCGGGGTATTGGGCATCACGCGCCAACATGCGTAGCGGTAATGTTAAAGAGGTTAGTAAGTGGCTTGATTTGGCCTCAACCTATCCGCGCACTTTTTATGGTTTGATTGCAACGCGTGCGCTGGGGCATCGGACAGAATTTGATTGGACAGCGCCAAAGTTAACGCGCGAACGCTTAAAGCTTATCCAAAATGATACGCATGGAAAACGTGCGATTGCTTTGGTGAAGGCAGGGCAAGTGAGCTTAGCCGAAGCGGAGCTTCGTAATTTTAATACCAAAAAATCTCCTCAGCATCGTGAAGCCTTAATGGCGTTTGTGGTTGAGAGCAAATTGCCCGCTATCTCTATGCAATTGGGCAATGCGTATAAAAATGAAAAGGGGCAGCTTTATGATGTTGCGCTTTACCCTGATACCTCGTGGGAGCCAAAATCTGGGTTTAAGATTGACCGGGCATTATTGCAAGCCATTGCGCGTCAAGAATCACGTTTTAGAACCAATGCGCAAAACCCCAGTGGAGCGACAGGGCTGATGCAGTTAATGCCTAAAACGGCGAATTATGTGTCAGGGAAAGATATTTATCACCTTGCCTCGGGACAGCATGAATTAAAAGATCCGTCCATCAATTTGGATATAGGGCAGACTTATATCAATGATTTGCTGAATCATAATGCCGTGGGTCAGGATTTATTGTCATTGGCGATTGCGTATAACGCAGGGCCGGGGAACTTGTCTAAATGGAAGTCAGAGCGCAAACATATTAAAGATCCACTTTTGTTCATCGAAACGATTCCATTTCATGAAACGCGCGCCTTTGTTGAACGCGTACTATCCAACTATTGGATTTATCGCATGCGATATAACCAAGACACGCCCACGCTGGATGCCGTGGCGGAAGGTAAATGGGCAAGATACGCCGCGCAAGATAACGCGTTCGAGCAACTGGCTTGGCGATAAATTACTTCAGGATATCCAATATCTGATCTTTGAGGGCGATGTCGCCGAGGGCTAATACCATGCCGTCTGAGTTGATGTCTAAGGGCTTGCCGTTCCAATCACACATATGACCGCCTGCACCGTTAATAATGGGGGGCATGGCGATGTAGTCATAGGTGGACAGGCCTGTTTCAATTACGGCATCTAATCCACCCAACGTGATAAGGCCGTAAGAATAACAATCTCCGCCCCATATCAGGAAATCGCTTGAATCGCGTAAAGCTTGCCACTGGTCTTTAATCCAGTGGGGGCTGGTACTGCATAGGCGTGCGCTGGATAAGTTAGAGCAAGGGCGCGAAGTAACGGGGGCGTAGCGCGCCTGCGCGCCTGCGCCAAACAATGTTGGCATGTCTTTCACACCAATCCATCTCTCGCCCAAGATAGGTTGGTCGATAATTCCTAATATAGGAACGCCATTTTCGCACAGGGCAATTAACGTGCCGAAGGTGGGGCGTCCTACAACGAAGCTTTTCGTGCCATCAATGGGGTCAAACACCCATGTGTATTGGTTTTTGCTCTCTTTCGTGCCGTATTCTTCGCCGATGATGCCGTCTTCTTGACGTTTGGCTTCCACGATAGCGCGTAGGCGTTGCTCCACCGTCTTATCGGCAATGGTGACGGGGCTTTCATCGCTTTTGCTCTCCACCTCAAAAGGCTGGCGGTAATATTGTTTGATAATCACGCCTGCTTCATCGGCTAAATGGTGCGCTAAAGTAATAAATTCTTGCATATTCTCTTGCATATTTTGGCGTCTTTCGCATTATAGAGGTTCATCAAATATAAAGAGATTAACATGACAACTGCAAGCGATATTAGAAATGAATTTATAGGGTTCTATGAGAAAAATGGGCATACCAATGCGGGATCGTCTCCGCTTGTACCGCAAAATGACCCGACTTTGATGTTTGTCAATTCAGGCATGGCGCAGTTTAAGAACGTGTTTACAGGCGCGGAGAGCCGCGATTATACACGCGCCACCACGTCGCAGAAATGTGTACGGGCAGGGGGCAAGCATAATGATTTGGATAATGTCGGCTATACTGCGCGTCACCATACGTTCTTTGAGATGCTGGGCAATTTCTCGTTTGGGGATTATTTTAAGGAAGAAGCAATTTGTTATGCGTGGGAGTTAATATCCAAAAATTTCCAAATGCCAAAGGATAAATTGTTGATTACGGTTCATTCCACGGATGAAGAGGCCGCAGGGCTTTGGCGTAAGATTGCAGGGTTTAGCGATGATAGAATTTTGCGTATCGGCACGGACGATAACTTCTGGCAAATGGGCGATACGGGGCCATGTGGGCCGTGTTCCGAAATTTTCTATGACCAAGGCGATACCTTGCAAGGTGGCCCTCCTGGGACGCCAGAAGAAGACGGTGATCGCTATTTAGAGTTCTGGAATTTGGTTTTCATGCAGTATGAGCAAGAGCCAGGCGAAGATGGCAAGCCTATCCGCCGTCCATTGCCCAAGCCGTGTATTGATACAGGAATGGGGCTGGAGCGTATGACCGCGTTGATGCAGGGTAAAACTAGTAATTATGATATTGATTTGCTCCGCACGATTATTGATAACGTCGCGGATTTTACAAGCGTTGATGCCGATGGGGATATGGCGGCGAGCCATCGCGTGATTGCCGACCATTTGCGTTGTGCCTCTTTCTTATTAGCCGATGGTGTGATGCCATCGAACGAGGGGCGGGGCTATGTCCTGCGCCGTATTATGCGCCGTGGCATGCGTCACGCGCATTTATTGGGCGCGAACGAGCCATTGATGCATCGCTTACTGCCGACGCTGGTATCCACAATGGGCGAGGCGTTTCCTGAATTGAAACGCGCAGAAAGCTTGATTAGCGATACGCTTAAAAACGAAGAAACCAGATTTAAAGAAACGTTAGATCGCGGTCTTAAGATGTTGGATGAAGAAGCGGAAGGCATCATAGATGGTGTGTTGGATGGTGGCGTGGCGTTTAAGCTATATGACACTTACGGCTTCCCTGTTGATTTAACGGCGGATGCGTTGAAGGCCAAAAATATCGAAGTGGATATGGCAGGATTTGATGCGGCGATGGCGGAGCAAAAGAAGAAAGCGCGCGCCGCGTGGTCTGGCTCTGGTGACGCAGGCACGCAGAAACTTTGGTTTGAAATTCAAGACGTTACAGGCGCAACTGAATTTTTAGGATACGAAGTTGAAAAGGCCGAAGGACAAGTTTTGGCGTTGGTCAAAGACGGCAAACAAGTCGATAAACTCTCCAAAGGCGATGAAGGCATCGTGTTTGTTAATCAGACGCCGTTCTATGGTGAATCTGGTGGTCAAGTTGGCGATAGCGGTACGGCGCATATTGATGGCGGTAACACGGCGAAGGTCAATGTCACTAATACGCAAAAACCAATCCCGAATTTATTCGCGCATTTTGTGACGGTGGGCGAGGGTGAGATTGTGAAGGGTGCAACTTTAGAATTAAAAGTTGACCATGAGCGTCGCTCTAGCATTCGTGCCAATCATTCAGCGACACATTTATTGCATGAAGCATTGCGCGAAACATTGGGCGAGCATGTATCGCAAAAAGGCTCGCTTCAAGATGCGGAGCGCACGCGCTTTGATATCTCGCAACCTGTGCCTGTCACACCCGCGCAATTAAAAGAGGTTGAGGATAAGGTCAACCATGAAATTCGTGCCAATACCAAAGTCACTACCCGTATCATGAATATTGATGATGCCCGTGAAACGGGCGCGATGGCGTTGTTCGGTGAAAAATATGACGACGAAGTGCGCGTTGTTGCGATGGGTAGTCATTATGGTCATAAGCAATATTCAGTCGAGCTGTGTGGCGGAACGCATGTGAACCGCACGGGTGATATTGGCCTGTTCAAAATCATCTCACAAAGTGCGGTCTCATCTGGTGTGCGCCGTATTGAAGCGCTTACGGGGGCGAATGCCTTGGCGTATTATGAAGAGCAAGAAGCACGTTTAAATGAGACGGCGGCTGTGTTGAAGTCGTCACCAGCCAAATTGAAAGAACGCGTTGAATCCTTGGCGTCTGAGAAAAAGAAGTTGGAGCAAGAAGTCTCTATGTTGCGTAAAAAGCTCGCCTCTTCGGATGATG
>CALDHI010000119.1 GCA_937941545.1 uncultured Alphaproteobacteria bacterium | reverse complement strand
AAAAAAGCGAGAGTATTGCTACTCTCGCTTTTAAAATTTGTTACGAAGAAAGCCATAGCGTGTTTATACGCCTAAGGCTTCTTTAATGACTAAGCAGCCACTTTCAGATCAGTAGCAGATTGCTTACCTTTTTCTTCTTTTATTTCGTATTCAACGACTTGACCATCATCCAAGCTACGCAAGCCTGCTGCCTCAACGGCGCTGATGTGAACAAACACATCGTTTCCGCCTGTTTCTGGTTCAATGAAACCAAAACCTTTTTGAGGGTTAAACCATTTTACTTTACCTTTTGCCATGAGAATTACTCCTTTGTAATTTATTAGCTATATATTAAGTCCATTATTAAACTTATGAGCACAAAACATTATTTTACCCCCCACGTCAATCTTTATCTGTCTTTTAGACGATTTATTTACGATTCAGACCCTTTATCAACAAAAAAAGCGAGAATATTTCTATCCTCGCTCCCTTATAATTTATTTTACCAAGCCAGCCCTAGCGCGTTTACGTGCCTGAGGCTCTCTTTTAAAAAAGCTTAACCGTTCACAGCCTCGGGTGTCTCATCTGAAACCTCTGGTGCTTCAATTGCCTCAGGCGCTTCGAGGGTTTGCATTTGCTCTTCCTCTAGTGCTGCGGCTTGTTGTTGCGCTGCTAACGTCACTTTATCACGGTCGCCAGCAACTTTACGGATTTTATTCACGTAGGCTCCTGTTCCCGCTGGGATCAAACGACCCACGATGACGTTTTCTTTCAAGCCATACAGTTGATCCACTTTTCCGTTTACGGCGGCGTCCGTCAAAACACGTGTTGTCTCTTGGAATGACGCAGCAGAGATGAACGAACGTGTTTGCAACGATGCCTTCGTAATACCTTGAAGAACTGGCTTACCAAACGCAGGCGTTTTTCCTTCACCGATGGCTTTGTTGTTAATCGCTTCATATTCGTCACGATCTACATTTTCACCAACAAGCAAGGTCGTATCACCCACTTCAGAGATTTCAATCTTCTGCATCATTTGACGTGCAATCACCTCAATATGCTTATCGTTGATTGTCACACCCTGCAGACGATAAACGTCTTGGATTTCATTCACGAGATATTCGGCCAAGGCCTCAACACCCATAACATCCAAGATATCATGCGGCACAAGCGCTCCATCAAGCAATGGGTCCCCTTTACGCACGAAGTCACCTTCTTGAACCGCCATGTGACGGCCTTTTGGAATGAGGTACTCAGAAGGCTCCATAGTCTTATCAATTGGGTTCACGATAATACGACGTTTTGCCTTATAATCTTTACCAAATTCAACTTGACCATCAATTTCAGAAATAATCGCAAAGTCTTTAGGACGACGAGCTTCGAACAATTCAGCCACACGAGGTAGCCCCCCAGTAATATCACGCGTTTTACCTGCTTCACGTGGAATACGCGCAATAATATCACCCGCCTTCACTTCTGCACCATTTTCAACAGAAACAATCGCATCCGTCGACATATAGTAATTCGCTTCAATACCATTTGGTAATTTCAATGGAGTATCCTTGCCATCAACCAACGTCAAACGTGGCTTTAAATCACCGCCTTTTGGTTGTGAACGCCAGTCAATAACAACTTTCGATGTAATTCCTGTTGCTTCATCCACTTGTTCGGAAATCGAAACACCCTCAACAAGATCAAAGAATTTCGCAATACCATCAGTCTCCGTGATGATTGGCATGGTGAATGGGTCCCAATCGGTAAGCTTATCACCGGCTTTAACCTTCGCACCATTTTTCACGAGCAAACGCGCACCATAAGGAACACGATGTCTTGCACGCTCTTTACCTTTATCATCCGTCAAAATGATTTCAGTATTACGTCCCATGATGATCTCAACACCATCAGAGTTAGTCACTGTGTTGTCATTTGTTAGGTTCATCGTTGCTGGCATTGTCGCTTCGTATGAAGATGTCTCTACCCCACGTTGCGCCGCACCACCAATATGGAAGGTACGCATAGTAAGCTGTGTTCCTGGTTCACCAATAGACTGAGCAGCCATAACACCAACTGCCTCACCCATATTAACAGGTGTTCCACGGGCCAAGTCACGTCCGTAACATTTAGCACAAACACCAGTACGTGTTTCACATGTAAGAACAGAACGAACCTTAAGCTCACTCACGCCCGCCGTATCAACTTCCTCTGATGTGACTTCGTCAAAGATATCACCAGCAGGTACAATAACCTTACCAGATAATGGGTCTTTAACATCTTCACAAGGTACACGACCCAAGATACGTTCCGCCAAAGAGACAACAACGTCCGGGCCACTCATAACCGCATCAATTGTAATGCCGTCTTCCGTGCCACAATCTTCTTCAATCACAACCGCATCTTGCGCAACGTCAACCAAACGACGCGTTAGATAACCAGAGTTCGCAGTTTTCAGAGCCGTATCGGCCAAACCTTTACGCGCCCCATGGGTGGAGTTAAAGTATTCAAGAACCGAGAGACCTTCTTTAAAGTTTGAGATAATCGGTGTTTCGATGATTTCACCAGACGGTTTCGCCATCAAACCCCGCATACCCGCAAGCTGTCTGATCTGCGCAGCAGAACCACGCGCTCCAGAATGTGCCATCATGTAAACTGAGTTCAAACCAGTTTTCTCAACGTCAGAAATAATTGCCATCATCTCATCGGCAACATCATCCGTACATTTTGACCAGATATCGACAACTTTGTTATATTTCTCGCCTTTTGTAATCAGACCATCTTGATATTGTTGCTCATACTCAGCCACTTTATCCGTCGCCTCAGCAACCAAAGTCGCTTTTGAATCAGGAATGATCAAATCGGCTTTACCGAAAGAGATACCCGCTGTACACGCATTTCTGAAACCAAGTTTCATCATACGGTCACAGAAGATTACTGTTTCTTTTTGACCACAGTGACGATACACAACGTCAATCAAATTTGTCAGCTCTTTCTTCGTCATCACTTTGTTGATTTCTTCAAAAGAAATCTTTGGGTGACGTGGAAGCAATTCAGAGAACAACATTCTACCCGCTGTTGAATCAACAAGTGTTGTTTTCTTGTTACCTTCTTCATCAAGGTAATGATAACGACATTTAATTTTCGCATGGATATGAACGTGACCTTCAGTCATCGCATGTTGGATTTCACCAGGGCCACGGAAAATCATGCCCTCGCCCTTCATGTGATCGCGTGCGATTGTCATGTAATACAGACCCAAAACAATATCCTGAGACGGCACAATAATCGGCTTACCATTGGCAGGTGACAAGATGTTGTTCGTTGACATCATCAAGCAACGCGCTTCCAGTTGCGCTTCGATTGACAAAGGTACGTGAACCGCCATTTGGTCCCCATCAAAATCAGCATTAAACGCAGTACAGACCAATGGGTGAAGCTGAATCGCTTTACCTTCAATCAATGTCGGTTCAAACGCTTGGATACCCAATCTATGCAATGTTGGCGCACGGTTCAGCATCACTGGATGTTCGCGGATAACTTCTTCCAAGATATCCCAAACTTCTGGGCGTTCTTTCTCAACCATTTTCTTGGCGGCCTTAACCGTAGACGCCATGCCGTAAATTTCTAACTTGTGATAGATGAACGGCTTGAAGAGTTCGAGCGCCATTTTCTTGGGAATACCACATTGATGTAGCTTCAATTCAGGTCCCACAACAATAACGGAACGACCAGAATAATCCACACGCTTACCAAGCAAGTTTTGACGGAAACGACCTTGCTTCCCTTTTAGCATGTCAGATAGCGATTTCAACGGACGCTTGTTCGCCCCCGTAATCACACGACCGCGACGGCCATTATCGAACAACGCATCAACAGATTCTTGTAACATGCGTTTTTCGTTACGCACAATAATATCAGGCGCTTTAAGCTCCATCAGGCGTTTCAAACGGTTGTTACGGTTGATAACACGACGGTAAAGATCGTTCAAATCAGATGTCGCAAAACGACCACCATCTAGTGGTACAAGCGGACGCAGTTCTGGTGGAAGCACAGGAACGCAATCCATGATCATCCATTCAGGACGTGTGCCTGATGAAATGAAGGCTTCTAATAATTTCAAACGCTTCACGTATTTTTTACGTTTTGCTTCTGACCCTGTCTCACGTAAGTCTTCTTCTGTTTGTGCAAGCTCTTCTTCAAGATTAATATTTTGAAGTAATTCTTTGATCGCTTCTGCACCAATACCGGCGCGGAAGTTTTCTTCACCATATTCATCTTGTGCGTTGAAATATTCTTCTTCGCTCAAAAGTTGATTTGGCTTCAACGGAGTCATACCTGGCTCAACCACCATGTACGCTTCAAAATAGAGAACTTTTTCAAGCTCTTTTAATGTCAGTTGTGTCATCAAACCCATACGTGATGGCAATGATTTCAAAAACCAGATATGCGCAACAGGGGAGGCTAGCTCAATGATACCCATACGCTCACGACGTACTTTTGTTAGTGTAACTTCAACGCCACATTTTTCACAAACAATACCCTTGTACTTCATACGCTTATATTTACCGCAGAGGCATTCGTAATCTTTTACGGGGCCAAAAATACGCGCACAAAATAGACCATCTTTTTCAGGTTTAAATGTACGATAGTTAATCGTTTCTGGCTTTTTAACTTCACCAAAAGACCAGCTCATAATCTGCTCTGGCGAAGCCAATGCGATACGGATGGAATCAAAGCTTTGTGGGCCTTGTGGGTTACCGAATAGGTTCATTAATTCATTCATAATTTTCTACCTTTTTTAAGTCTTTAACTTTTTAATTAATTAGAGTGCTATTGTTTGTTTTTGAAATGAAGATGCTCGGTCGCTAGGAACTTCATACGTCTCATTTGTATGAGATTGATTACCACCATACTTACTCCCAGAAATTGAGTGACTACTTACACAGCACGCCTTATGTGTTTGAGCTAAATGAGATATAGCCACTCTATCCGATGGCTTCGCACTACTCCAATAAACAGTAACGGTTTCATAATCTTTTTTCATTTGGGTGTCCCTTCGCTTCTTCGCGTTAAACTTCACTAGATCCCCGCCCAAGGCGGGGATGACAGAGTCTTAGTTGTTGTTGTTTGACTGCTTCATATCAACATTCAGACCAAGTGCTTTAAGCTCTTTCGTTAGAACGTTGAAGGATTCAGGCACACCGATCTCAAACGTGTCTTCACCACGAACAATGCTTTCGTAAACTTTGGAGCGACCCGCAACATCATCTGACTTAATCGTCAGCATTTCTTGTAGCGTATAAGCCGCACCATAAGCTTGCAGTGCCCAACATTCCATCTCACCAAATCTTTGACCACCAAATTGCGCTTTACCGCCCAATGGCTGTTGCGTAACAAGTGAATATGGCCCGATTGAACGCGCATGGATCTTATCATCAACCAAATGATGCAGTTTCAACATATAGATGATACCAACGGTTACTTTACGATCAAACTTCTCGCCCGTACGACCATCAATCAATGTCATTTGACCTGTTGTTTCCAAGCCGGCTTCTTCGAGCAACACGTCAATGTCAGCTTCAACCGCACCATCAAAGACGGGTGTTGCCATAGGCACACCTTTACGTAGGTTACCCGCCATTTCAACGACTTCAACATCATCAAGCTTATCAATCTTGGCTTCAGTTTCACTTTCACCATAAGATTTAGCCAACTTCGCACGAAGTGTTTTCACTTCGCTTGCATCTGGATTTTTCTTATCGTTAAAGCTATCAAGAATATCGCCAATTTGTTTACCCAAATTCAAGGACGCCCAACCTAAATGTGTTTCCAAAATCTGACCCACGTTCATACGTGAGGGAACACCCAATGGGTTCAACACGATATCAACCGGCGTACCATCTTCGGTATAAGGCATGTCTTCAACTGGCATGATGCGTGACACCACCCCTTTGTTACCATGACGACCCGCCATTTTATCACCCGGTTGCAGCTTACGCTTAATCGCAACGAAGATTTTAACCATCTTCATTACCCCAGGCATCAACTCATCACCACGTTGCAGCTTCTCAACCTTGTTTTCAAAACGCTCTTTAATGTCATCAACAGAATTATCAACTGTTTTTGCAACAGCTTCGATTTCTTCCATTGCTTTTTCATCTTCGATAACGATTTGACGCCAATGACCACGTTTCATGCCGTTCAAGTTAGCCGTAGTAAGCTTATCGCCTTTGGCCAAATCGCCTTCTTTGTAAGCCTTGGCAACAGTTTGACCCATTAGCAACTCTTCCAGGCGACCATAGAAACCGTCTTCCAAGATACGACGTTCCGCATCGCGGTCACCCGCTAAACGCTCAATCTCTTCACGTTCAATCGCCATCGCACGAGAGTCTTTATCAACCCCACGACGGTTAAAGACACGCACATCAACGATTGTACCAATTGCACCCGATGGCAAGCGAAGCGATGTATCTTTAACATCTGCTGCTTTTTCACCGAAAATCGCACGAAGTAATTTTTCTTCTGGTGTCATTGGGCTTTCGCCTTTTGGTGTGACTTTACCAACCAAGATATCCCCTGGGCCAACTTCGGCACCAATATGAACAATCCCTGATTCATCCAAATGTTTCAGAGCTTCTTCACCCACATTTGGAATATCACGTGTAATTTCTTCTGTTCCCAGCTTCGTATCACGCGCCATCACTTCATATTCTTCAATATGAATAGACGTATAAACATCATCTTTCACGATGCGCTCAGACAGCAAAATTGAATCCTCAAAGTTGTAACCATTCCAAGGCATAAATGCGACCAACACATTACGCCCTAGACCCAGCTCACCCATATCGGTGGACGGCCCATCGGCAATCACGTCACCCGCTTTGATTTCATCACCCACTTTAACAAGTGGTTTTTGAAGCATACAAGTTGATTGGTTTGAGCGTTTGAATTTTGACATTTTGTAAATATCAACAACCGCTTCGGTTGCATCCAATTCTTCGGTTGCACGAATAACCACACGCGTTGCATCAATTTGTACAACAACCCCTGTACGACGCGCCGTTACAGCCGCCCCAGAGTCACGCGCAACAGTCGCTTCCATACCTGTACCAACAAGCGGTGCTTCCGCTTTCAGCAATGGCACAGCTTGACGCATCATGTTTGATCCCATCAAGGCACGGTTCGCATCATCGTTTTCTAAGAAAGGAATAAGCGAGGCCGCAACAGACACAATCTGTTTCGGGCTAACGTCCATAAATTCAATCATATCCGATGTCGCCATCAAGTTGTCACCACTCTTACGGCAAGAAACAAGATCATCTTCAAATCCACCTTTATCCGTCAAGCCAGCATTTGCCTGCGCAACAGTGTACTTGGCTTCTTCCATGGCAGACATATAGATAACTTCGTCTGTCACTTGACCATTTTCAACGCGTCTATAAGGCCCTTCAATAAAGCCATATTTATTAACACGTGCAAATGTTGCCAATGAGTTAATCAAACCAATATTTGGTCCCTCTGGCGTTTCAATCGGGCAGATACGTCCGTAATGCGTTGTATGCACGTCACGTACTTCAAACCCAGCGCGCTCACGCGTCAAACCACCCGGGCCCAGCGCAGATAAACGGCGTTTATGTGTAATTTCAGACAATGGATTTGTTTGGTCCATGAACTGTGACAATTGGCTTGAACCAAAGAATTCACGCACAGCCGCCGCAGCAGGCTTCGCGTTAATTAAATCATGTGGCATATAAGTATCAATCTCAACAGAGGACATACGCTCACGAATGGCGCGCTCCATACGAAGCAAACCAACACGGATTTGATTTTCCATCAACTCACCAACAGAGCGAACACGTCTGTTACCCAAGTTATCAATATCATCAACTTCACCTTTACCATCCTTCAAACCATGAAGGTATTGAAGCATCGCAATGATGTCGCCCTTGGTCAAAGTACGCACTTCGTCTGGCGTACTCAAATCAAGACGTGTATTCATTTTGTTACGACCTACATCAGACAGATCATAACGCTCAGCATCAAAGAAGAGTGAGTTAAATAGGCCTTCAGCTGAATCAACTGTTGGTGGCTCACCCGGACGCATAACACGGTAAATATCAATCAACGCTTCTTCACGTGTATCACATTTATCAACTTGCAATGTGTTACGCACGAACGGTCCAACCGTTACATGGTCAATCGCCAAGATTGGTAACGTTGTGATAGAGAAACCATCAAGTTCAACAATATCCTCTTCAGTAATCTCATGTCCTGCTTCAAAGTAAACTTGACCTGTTCCTGCATCAAAAATATCTTCCGCTAGATAAGCGCCCATAAGCTGTTCATCTTGGACAAGAATATCGTTAAGACCGCCCTCAACAAGCTTCTTACCTTTACGTGGCGTAATTTTTTCGCCCGTTTCAGCAACAACTTTACCTGTCTTCGCATCAATCAAATCATGCGTTAATTTCACGCCGCGGTAGCTCTCCGCTTTAAAGGGTGTTTTCCAACCTTTAGACGTTTTATCGTAAGACACTGTTTCATAGAAAGTGCTCAAGATTTCTTCATTCGTCATACCTTGAACACGCAAAGGATCAGGCGTCTGATCTTTTTCTTCACATTCAGCTAAGTATGCTTGCGTTGCATCAGAATTAAGCGCGCGCATGAATGTTGTTACTGGCAATTTACGGCGGCGGTCAATACGAACATACATCAAATCTTTTGCATCAAATTCAAAATCCAACCATGAACCACGGTAAGGAATAACACGTGTTGAGAATAAGAATTTACCTGATACGTGTGTTTTACCACTATCATGGTCAAAGAACACGCCTGGCGATCTGTGCATTTGCGAAACAATAACACGCTCCGTTCCATTCACAACAAACGTTCCGTTATCTGTCATTAATGGCATATCCACCATGTAAACATCTTGTTCTTTAATATCACGGATAGAGCGAAGTCCAGTATCTTCATCAACATCAAATACAGACAGACGCAATGTCACGCGCAATGGCGCAGAGAATGTCATACTACGTTGCTGACATTCTTCAACATCATATTTAGGCTGCTCAAGCTCGTAAGACACATAGTCAATTTCAGCTTTATCAGAGAAATCTTTAATCGGGAATACTTCAGTCAAAACTTTATGAAGACCTTGCATCGCACGATCCCCAACTGTGATACCCGCTTGCAAGAATTGTTCGTATGAATCACGTTGCACTTCGATAAGGTTTGGCATAGTTGCCACTTCACGAATTTTACCGAATGAGCGACGAACACGTTTACGACCCGTATAACTGTTAATGTCGTTTGCAACACCTGTATGACCACGTGTCACATCTTTGTTTGCGCTTAAAATTTTACCTGATTTATTTGCTTGTTTAGCCATGGATTTAGATGTCCTCTAATTGTATTTTTAAAATTTCAATACCGCTTTTTAAGGCGAGCGTCCTCGCGCTTGCGCGCTTGACGGCTTTTAAAAAAGAGCAAATTGAAAGCCTATTTCAGTATCGCTTTCGTGCTGAGCATTGCGCTGCTGTGTGCGTATAAACGCAGTTAAAGGCGAATGAGCATTAATGCTTTCGCCTTTAAAAAGTAATTGTTAATTAAATGAAATAAATTTCAATGTCCACCCCAAAATAGAAAATTGTTTAAAATAGATGCCACGCCCCACCGTAGGACATGGCATAAGTCATTTTAAATCAATACTATTTTAGTTCGACAGTCGCGCCTGCATCTTCAAGTTTCTTCTTGATTTCTTCAGCTTCGTCTTTCTTCGCGCCTTCTTTAACAGGCTTCGGAGCACCTTCAACTAAGTCTTTAGCTTCTTTCAAGCCTAGACCAGTGATTGCACGAACTTCTTTAATCACAGCGATTTTGTTTCCGCCAGCAGCAGTCAAAACAACATCAAAGTCTGTTTTTTCTTCAGCAGCTTCAGCAGGTGCAGCAGCAGCAGGTGCAGCAGCAGCAGCAGCAGTTACGCCCCATTTTTCTTCTAAAGCTTTTGAAAGCTCAGCAGCTTCCATCACTGTTAGAGCCGATAGGTCATCAACGATTTTTTCAATATTTGCAGCCATTTTGTTTTCTCCTTATAAAAATGTCTTAGTAATTAATAGTAAATTTGGTAATTCGTAAATTATGCTTTTTCTGAGTAAGCCTTGGTCACCCCAATCATAAGCTGAGCAGGTGTTTGCGTAAGTGCCGCAATTTTCTGTGCTGGCGCTTGGATAAGACCAATAAGTTTTGAGCGAAGCTCGTCCAATGAAGGAAGACTTGCCAGTTGTTTAACGCCTTCTGCGTCCAAAACCATGTTGCCGTAAATACCACCGAGAATAACAAGCTTGTCATTACCCTTAGCAAAATTATGAACAATTTTTGCGCCCGCTACTGGATCATCCGATGTCGCCATCCCAACAGGACCAGCGAACATATCTGAAATCGCTTCAGCGTTTGTGCCTTTTGAAGCAATTTTCGCCAAGGTGTTTTTGACAATCTTGAAAGTCACACCATTTTCACGTGTCTCAATACGTAAATCTGTAATAGACTTAGCATCCAAACCTTTATTTTGCGTCAGAACAATAATTTCTGAATTTTCCATACGGTCTTTTAAGATACCGATTTCATCTTGCTTGCGCGCGCGTGTCATACCCATTTTGTCGTTCCTTCGTCTCTTTAAAGCCTCAGGCGAGCAAGCTCGCTACGGCCTTGTTAATCAAAAAATAAAGGCGCTTCATAAAAGCGCCTACCCAATTAAATAATAAGGTTAATAACAAATCAGAACGTTTGCGCTCTACTTTCTTATAAACCCCACCTAACATTGATTTTTAAGCTAACGCCTCAATGATCTTGGATAGTGTTAGCGTTGTTATAAGGGTTTTTTGACGGGCGTCAAGAGGTTTTTAAAAAAAATCATAGACTAAGTAAGCGCTTAACATCTTGGAACACAACCTCTCTACCCCGTGACGCATCAACCACAGGCCAATGAATCTCACCATCAATTTCCGCCTCAGTGACTCTTTCAGCCGATACAGCCGAAGGATTTGTATCATCAGACAGTCTTTCCTGCGCTCTTTGCTTTCTGATTTCAACATCAGCATCTAGCCAAACAGTTCGGCA
>CALDHI010000118.1 GCA_937941545.1 uncultured Alphaproteobacteria bacterium | reverse complement strand
GTTGTTTCAATCACTTTTTCTTTATCGTCCTGCAGACGCTTTATCATGAAGCTTTGGAAGTCAGGAACGTTTTTATCCGCGCCTTTGGGCGGGATAAGGAAATCACAGGCTTGTGGATTTTGAGACAAGAATTTAGGATTGTCGCGTAAATAATCTAAAATATCATCAGCGTTCATGGGGGCGGTGTCTATCTGTTGTGAATCAGTCATGATTTATAATAACACACAGATAAAAAAGACCCCAGCTTTCGCTGGGGTGTGATTTAGATTTTTAGGGGAGGTCAGCGTCCTCGCGCTTGCGCGCCTGAGCGCTTTTATTAAAGTATGCTCTGTCCTGTTTTCTTCCAGTCTGCTACGAAGCCAGCAAGGCCGTTATCGGTTAAAGGATGCTTATATAATTTTTTAATAACATCTGGAGGGCATGTTACAACATCGGCACCGAGCAACGCGCTTTCGCGGATATGTTGCGGATGACGAACAGAGGCCACGAGGACTTCTGTGTGGAATTCAGGATAATTATCGTAAATGTTTAGAATTTCAGCAATCAAATCCATGCCTGTTAAACCAATATCATCAAGGCGTCCCACGAAAGGAGAGATGAAGGCCGCGCCTGCTTTGGCGGCTAATAACGCCTGTAGCGGAGAGAAGCATAATGTCACATTGACCATCGTGCCGTTATTGCTCAAATTTTTACATACTTTCAAACCCGCCTCAGTTAAGGGCACTTTCACTGCGATGTTATCGGCAATGGCGGCCAGCTTGTCGCCTTCTTTCATCATGATCTCAAAATCAGTAGAGGCCACTTCCGCGCTTACGGGAGCGTCAGGGCAGATTTTGCAGATTTCTTGGATAAGTGGGATGAAGTCTTTACCAGATTTCGCAATGATAGAGGGGTTGGTCGTTACCCCATCTAGCATGCCTAAATCAGCTAAATCGGCAATGGCATCAAGATCGGAAGTGTCAGCAAAAAATTTCATGGGGGTGCACCTTTTTTTAATGGTTAAATAATATTCACCTTTTTAAAGGATTTTTCGTGATGCGCAAGAGGGAACGTTATATGACATATTAGTCGCCTCATACTGTTAATGCGCCTGTCTTTGCCGACCCAAGAGGAAAGAAGCTTGCTTAATCTGTTGCTCATATTAGATTACCTTGTAAAGTTAAGGTGATTTAAAAGAAAATTATAATTATGTTGATGAATATCAAGTCTATATTGACGCCGTACCCGATTGATAAGGCGTATGACTATGCCGTGCCTGACTATATTCAGGCGGTCGAGGGGGATTATGTGTGTGTGCCATTGGGCACGCGCGAAATCCCTGCGCTGGTTTGGGGGGAGGGCGCGGGCGATGTAAAGCCTGAAAAGATTAAGCCTGTTATCGCTAAATATAATCTACCGCCTTTGCCTGCGGTGCATCGCAAATTCTTAAAATGGGTGGCGGATTATACTATGACGCCCTTAGGCTCGGTCTTAAAATTGACGTTAAGCGTCCCAAAAGCGCTGGAGCCGCCTTCGACGATTACGGGGTATGTGATGGGTGAGGCCGATATTAGAAAAGGTCTATCTCCGGCGGGGCAACGCGTGGTTGAGATTGCAAAAGATGGCTTGCCTCGACGCGCGTCTGAATTGGCGGTTGAGGCGGAGTGCTCTACGGGGGTGATTAAGACGCTGTTTAATAAGGGTGTTCTAAAATCCATTCAACTGCAAACGCCGCCGCCGTGTCGCGTGCCGGATTATAGTCGCGCGGGCGCGTTGCTGTCTGGACCACAAAAAGAATGTGCGGATACGTTGGTGGGCATGGTGAGCGCAAATAAATACGCCACCGCTTTGTTGGATGGGGTGACAGGCGCAGGTAAGACGGAAGTATATTTTGAGGCCGTGGCGCAAGCGTTGAAGCAAAATAAACAAGTGTTGGTATTATTGCCTGAAATTGCGCTCTCTAATGCTTTTTTGAAACGCTTTAAATCCCGCTTTGGCTGTGCGCCTGCGCTGTGGCATTCCTCGTTGAGTGTTGCGAAACGTAAAACAACGTGGCGCGGTGTCGCGGAGGGGCAGAGTAAAGTCGTGATTGGCGCACGGTCTGCGCTGTTTCTGCCATATCAGGATTTAGGACTTATTATTGTCGATGAAGAACATGACCCTGCTTATAAACAAGAGGAGGGCGCAATCTATAATGCGCGTGATATGGCGGTGGTGCGCAGTTATCTAGGGCAATTCCCAATTGTTATGGTCTCAGCCACCCCCAGTCTGGAAACCATGCAAAATGCGTGGGCGGGACGTTATACTCACTTAACGCTCCCCATGCGCCATGGTGGGGCGAGCTTGCCTGATATACATTTAATAGACTTAAAAAAAGACAAACCTGAAAGCCGTCAATATTTTATCGCGCCTACTTTGAATAAAGCGATTACGGAGACGATGGAGAAAGGACAGCAAAGCTTGTTGTTCTTGAACCGCCGTGGGTATGCGCCACTCACGTTATGCCGTCATTGTGGGCATCGCTTCCAATGTCCGCGCTGTACGGCGTGGTTGATTGAGCATAGACGTACAGGCAAGCTTCATTGCCATCATTGTGATTACTACATGAAAATGCCTGATATCTGTCCAGAATGTAGCGAGCCAGATAGCTTGGCGGCGTGTGGCCCTGGGGTGGAGCGTATCTTGGAAGAGGTCAAGGAAACCTTCCCCGAGGCGCGCGTTTCGGTGCTGTCCAGTGATACAGCAACCACGCATGAGGATTTAAAGACGAAGCTCAATGAGATTCAATCGGGCGAGGTTGATATTATTATTGGGACGCAAATTATCGCCAAAGGGCATCATTTCCCAAAGCTAACGTGTGTTGGGGTGGTGGATGCAGATTTAGGCTTAACGGGGGGCGATTTACGCGCAACGGAACGTGTCTATCAGCTCCTCCATCAAGTCGCAGGACGCGCTGGACGGGAGAAGGATCAGGGGATTGTGTATTTGCAGACCTTCACGCCCGAGGCACGCGTGATGCAGGCGTTGGCGTCTGGAGCGCGGGATGATTTCCTTGAGGTGGAATTAGAGGAGCGTGAGATTGCCGATATGCCACCGTTTTCAAGACTGGCGGGGATTATCGTTTCTGGTCGTGATGAAAAAGAGGTGGAGATGGCGGCGCGTGCCTTGGGGCAATGCGCCCCACAAAGTGAAGAAATTCAAACCCTTGGCCCCGCCGAAGCGCCCATGTATCGCTTGCGCGGTAAGTTCCGCCGTCGCTTGTTAGTGCGGGCGGCGAAAAACATTGATATACAAAAGGCGCTGAAACATTGGGTGAAATCTGTTAAGCTGTCCTCTAAGATACGCGTACAAATTGATATTGATCCGCAAAGTTTCTATTAAAGGAAATCTCTTATGTTCTTTAAAGCCAAACCCAATCTGCCCAAAGAAATCACCTCTTATGATGTGCTAAAAGCCTTAGCTATCATCACGATGATTGTTGATCATCTGGGGTATTACTTCTTTCCTGAAGAGGTTGGGCTTAGGCTGATTGGGCGTATGTCTTTGCCAATATGGATGTTTCTGGTGGGATATGCCAAAAGCCGTGATTTAGGGCTTTCTATATGGGTTGGGGCGTTTTTATGTATGGGCGCAGAAATCTTATTTGGCGGTGAAATATTTGCAGTGAATATCTTGTTTTCAATTATACTTGTACGTCTGGTATTGGATTATACGATGCGGCAAATGTTTGATAGCCCCGCGACAATATGGATTGTCCCTGCGCTCCTTATCATGCTGGCTATCCCCAGCTGGTATATATTTGAATATGGCACAGTGGGCTTAATGGTGGCAATGTCTGGCTGGTTGATGCGCCGTAGGGTTAATAATCCTTCATTTTATAAAGTGTCTACGCCCTTTTTCATTGTGACGGTGATGAGCCTTATGATTGTGACGACGTTGTTGTTTGGATTAAATAATACACAATCGGGCGTATTGGCGGTTTTGCTGTCTGCGACATTTATTCCTCTATATTACTTTAAACGGCAGATATATTCGGGGCTGACAGGTCAATTACCTGCTGCGCTTACGCGGGCTATTCAGTTTATGGGGCGGTATTCTATGGAAATATATATTCTCCATGTGATTTTATTCTTCTTTTTAGCGCAATTTGTAAATTCTGAGAATTTCGGTTTTTTACAGTGGAGCTGGTTTTAAATAGAATTTAAAAAAATCATGAATTTATTGTAAAAAAGGCTGTTCAAACGCTTGCGCAGGGGCGCTTCCTATGCTAAATCCCTACTAAATAAATACGCTAACTTTAAACAGTTTAACAAAAGGGTTCAACGTGGCCTCGAAACAGAATTCCGGCGCAGCAGCCATAAGATATGCAACGGCTTTAGTGGAAATTGCCGCCAATGCGAAGAAAATTGACTCCGTTGAGAAAGATTTGAACGATTTGAGCGCGATGCTTGTCTCATCGACTGATTTACAAACTCTTTTAAACTCCCCGCTTATTTCACGAGAAGATCAGCAGAATGCCATCCAAGTCATTGCGAAGAAGGCAAAATTCCAAGATGTCACGACGAATTTCTTAAGCTTAGTAGCGCAAAATCGTCGTCTATCTATGATGCCAGCGATTACTAAAAAAGTGCATCAGGAAATATCTAAGTTACGTGGACAGGTTGATGCGCATGTCGCAACAGCGTTCAAGTTAAGCAAAGAGCAAGAAAATGCGTTGCAAGAGTCTTTAACCAAAGCCGTTGGTAAAGAGGTGGCGATTAAGGTTGAAGTTCAAGAAGATTTAATCGGCGGTATGGTCGTGACTGTTGGCTCGCAAATTATAGATGACAGCGTGAAGCGTAAGCTAGAGCGTCTTAAAATCGCGATGAAATCAAATGCAAATAACAATGTTGATATGGCCGAAGTTGCCAATCAGAACTAAATAACACTTTAAACAAATATAGTTTTAAAAAAGAGGAAAAGTAAAAATGGAAATCAAGGCATCAGAAATTTCAGAAATCCTGAAAAAACAGATTGAAGATTTTAGTGCGCAAGCCGATGTGGTCGAAATTGGTCAAGTTCTATCCGTTGGAGATGGAATTGCCCGTATTTACGGTTTGGATCAGGTTCGCGCAGGCGAGATGGTTGAATTTCCAGGTGGTATTAAAGGAATGGCTTTGAACCTTGAGCTAGACAATGTTGGTGTTGTTATTTTCGGTTCTGACCGTGATATTAAAGAAGGCGACATTGTTCGCCGTACAGGTGAGATTGTTAACGTACCTGTTGGTGAAGAGCTTTTAGGGCGTGTTGTTGATGGTTTGGGTAATCCAATTGATGGAAAAGGCCCAATCAACGCCAAACAAACAAGCCGTGTTGAAGTGAAGGCGCCAGGCATTATCCCACGTAAATCTGTGCATGAGCCAATGCAATCAGGTGTGAAAGCGATTGATGCGCTTGTGCCTGTTGGTCGTGGTCAACGTGAACTTATCATTGGGGATCGTCAAACAGGTAAAACGGCGGTGGCTGTTGATGCTATTATCAATCAAAAATTCGTGAATGCGGGTGATGATGAAAGCAAGAAGCTTTACTGCGTATATGTAGCGATTGGTCAAAAACGCTCCACTGTGGCGCAATTGGTTAAAGAATTAGAAGATAATGGCGCGATGGAATATTCTATTGTTGTTGCCGCGACTGCTTCTGATCCTGCACCGATGCAATTCCTTGCGCCTTATACGGGCTGTGCGATGGGTGAGTATTTCTTAAATAACGGTAAGCATGCTTTGATCGTATATGATGATTTATCTAAGCAAGCGGTTGCGTATCGTCAAATGTCATTGCTTCTTCGTCGTCCTCCGGGTCGTGAAGCGTATCCAGGGGATGTTTTCTACATTCACTCTCGCCTTCTAGAGCGTTCATGTAAGTTGAATGATGAATTAGGAGCGGGTTCTTTGACCGCGCTTCCTGTGATTGAAACACAAGCGGGCGATGTGTCTGCGTATATTCCAACAAATGTGATCTCGATTACAGATGGTCAAATTTTCTTGGAAACAGACTTGTTCTTTAAAGGTATTCGTCCAGCGATTAACGTTGGTTTATCCGTGTCTCGTGTTGGTTCTGCGGCGCAGACAAAAGCAATGAAACAGGTTTCTGGTTCTATTAAATTGGAATTGGCGCAATACCGCGAAATGGAAGCCTTTGCTCAGTTCGCCTCTGACCTTGACCCAGCAACACAGAAATTGCTTGCACGTGGTGCGCGCCTTACACAATTGTTGAAGCAACCACAATATTCGCCGTTAACAATGGCGGAACAAGTTGTTGTGATTTTTGCGGGAACTAAAGGGTATTTGGATAATGTAGAAGTGGCGGATGTGTCTGATTATGAGCATAAGCTGCTTGATGATATTCGTGCCAATGGTACAAATGTTTTGGATGCGATTACGGCGAAAGAGAAAATTGATGACGCTATTGAAGCGGACATGCGTGCCTTCTTAGAAAAATTCACTACGGGTTACGTGTCTGCTCATAAAAAAGCGGCTTAAGAAAAATTAACCACAAAGGAAAACAAAGTTTATACAAAGTTCCTAATAAAAATACTTCGTTTTAACTTTGTCTAACTTTGTGGCTTAAAAATAAAATTTAAAAACGGTTAAAAATATATGCCAAGTTTGAAAGATTATCGCGATAGAATCGCTTCTGTTAAGTCGACAAAGAAAATTACGTCGGCGATGAAAATGGTTGCGGCCTCTAAGTTGAAAAAAGCGCAAAGCCAAGCCGAGGCGTCACAGCCTTACGCACGGGCGATGGGTGAAATGCTGGCGCGTGTTGCAGCAGGGGTGACGGTGACGGCGGCGTCGCCTAAATTGCTTATTGGGACAGGGTCTGACCAAACACATTTGTTGGTTGTTGTCACATCTGATCGTGGTTTATGTGGCGGGTTTAACGGAAACCTTGTGCGCTTGGCACGATTAGAAATCATGCGCCTTGAAGGCGAAGGTAAAACGGTTAAGCTGATTACGGTGGGTCGCAAATCTCGTGATTTATTAAAGCGTGGACATAGCGACAAAATCATTCACAGTTTTACAGGTATCGGCGCCAGCTCACGCGTGAATTTTGCGGAAGCAAATGAAGTGACGCAAATGGTGTTGGAGCAATTTGAAGCGGGCAACGTTGATGTCGTTTCGATGGTCTACAACAATTTTGTGTCTGTTATGACGCAGAAACCAAGAGCGCAACAAATCATTCCATTTAAACTTCCTGAAAATACAGAAGTGGAAGTGTCTGAAGATAAAGAAGAGTTGCTATCACCGTATCAATTTGAGCCAGAAGAGAATGAAATTTTAGGCTTGTTGTTGCCACGTAATTTAGGGGTTCAAGTCTTCCGTGCGTTGCTCGATAGTGCCGCAGGGGAGCAAGCCGCGCGTATGACCGCGATGGATAACGCAACGCGTAACGCAGGGGAGAAAATTAATAATTTGAACCTTATCTACAACCGCGCACGTCAAGCCGCGATTACAAAAGAATTGATCGAGATTATTTCAGGTGCGGAAGCGGTTTAAAGTTAATAACAAAAAGAATTATAAAAGTTTAAATAAGAGGAAAAAGTAAAATGGCAAATGGTATCGTAACACAGATTTTGGGCGCGGTGGTTGACGTTCAATTTAATGACGGAAATGTTCCAGCGATTTTGAATGCGCTAGAAACGCAAAACGATGGTAAGACATTGGTTCTTGAAGTGGCTCAGCATCTAGGTGAAAACACAATCCGCGCCATCGCGATGGACGCGACTGAGGGTATGGTTCGTGGTCAAGAAGTTGTTGATACAGGCGATGCGATTAACGTTCCTGTTGGACCAGGTGTCTTGGGTCGTATCATGGATGTTATCGGAAACCCAATTGACGAGCTTGGCCCTGTTAAACATGAGAAAACATACGGTATTCACCGTGAAGCCCCAGCGTTTGCTGACCAATCGACAGATACTGAGCAACTTGTAACGGGTATTAAAGTTGTTGACCTTCTATGTCCTTATTCTAAAGGGGGTAAAATTGGTTTGTTCGGTGGTGCTGGTGTTGGTAAAACAGTGACAATCATGGAATTGATTAA
>CALDHI010000117.1 GCA_937941545.1 uncultured Alphaproteobacteria bacterium | reverse complement strand
GATAAAGCTATAAATTCCTCCATGACAGAACAAGATATGGATGCTTATCTTGACGCTTTGGAACAAGAAAGTGACCTTGACCTTTCACCCATTATAAACGAGGAGGCATCGCAAGAATTAAACGTCCTTCAAGAAGAACTTCAAAATAAGTTAACCTCACAATTCTATCAAAATAATAATGACAATCCAGCAGCTATATCAGAACCTGAAAATACAGACACGAGAACAGATTATGAAGCATCTCTTGAAACGGATACGGAAGTCCTGCAAGGACAATTAAATGCTGCAATTCGCAAACAAGAACAACACGACCATACTAACTATGAAAAATTTAAAAAGGAACGCGCGCAAACATTGTCGGATACAGGCCAAGAAAATACACACGACGTTGCGCTTAACGATAGCATTACAACATTAGAAACGCCTGTGCAAAAAGACGACACGACACCACAGTTTGATATGTCACAGTTTAGTGATGCAGAGGCCGAAGAAGCCATACAAGCTATTAGAGGTTGGTCGGATGACCCATCAACACTTCAAAAGTCAGACCACACACTTAATGTGGTGTTTAAAGATAGCATGCATCGCGACTTTTGTACGGCGCTCTTAGGAACAGTTAACTCCGAAAGAGAGGCCGCTGGACAACCCTCTGTTAAATTCAGCGAGAAAAGTTGTGAAGAGTGGGAAGCAAGCGTGCCTGAATCCAGCCCACGACTTAATAACCCATGATAATTAGCTGTTTCCTTTATGTTCAGGCGTAATGATCCCGCCTGATACAATCATTTTGATTCCTTCTTCGACACTCATCTTCATATAGATAAGGTCTTTTTTGGGGATAAATAATAGAAATCCTGACGTAGGGTTGGGAGTTGTTGGCAAGAACACATTCACCGTATCTGTGTCGGTCAATCCCTGCACCTCGCCCTTTGTCTGTCCTGTAACAAAGCCCATCACCCAGATGCCTTTGCGTGGATATTCAAACATAACCACCTCTTTAAATGCATCACTTTGCGATGCCATGACCGTTTCAAATATCTGTTTGATCGCACCATAAATCGTATTTATAACTGGCACGCGCTCCACGATATATTCAGAAATCCTAACCAGTAATCGTCCGAAGAAGTTACGCGTAAACCACCCAACCACAATGAAGAACACAATCGCAATAATCAGCCCCAGACCAGGGACAGAGATTGGCAAATATGTATTAGGGTTATACATCGCGGGGATAAGCGGCGTGATTTTATTATCCAAAAATGTGAGGAATTTTAACGTCACAAAAATCGTAATGGATATCGGCGCCGTCACCAAAATACCCGCTAAGAAATAATTTCTTAGCTTTCCAAATAATGTTTTTTTAGACGCATCATTGGCATCGTCAATTAAGACATCTTCTAAATCATCGTCTAACTTTCCCATACAACTTATCCTTTGATTTTTTCACGTAGATACTCAGCAACTTTATCAATCGCAATACGCTCTTGCGCCATTGTATTACGCTCGCGCACGGTTACGGTTCCATCGGCAACAGTATCATTATCAATGGTAAAACAATAAGGCGTGCCAATTTCATCTTGGCGGGCATAACGCTTGCCGATATTTTGTTTAATATCTAAATCAATCGCGAATTCTTCGCGTAGTTCAAGGTAAAGCTTTTGCGCTAATGGCACATGCTCTTCTTTAGCGGTGAGCGGTAAAATCGCGGCCTTCTTTGGTGCCATTGCGGGCGTGAAGTTCATGTACGCACCGCTTGGGCGATTTGGGTCAATCGTGTAAGCTTCGCATAACAAGGCCAGCACACCGCGCGTTAATCCCGCCGCAGGTTCAATCACATGTGGAAGATATTTTTCGTTGTTACGTTCAGGGTCTAGATATTCAAGTTTGGTTTTTGAATGTTCTTGATGTTGCGTTAAATCATAATCTCCACGGTTAGCAATTCCTTCCAACTCACCAAAATCTGGGTCGGTGAATGGGTACTTATATTCAATGTCACATGTGCCTTTTGAATAGAACACAAGCTCGTCCGCGTCATGGTCACGCATTAAAATATTGTCACTGTTTAGGCCAACTGTTTGCCAGAATTTCTGACGCTCAGACTTCCAAAATTCAAACCATTTTGGCGCATCATCAGGATGGCAAAACCATTCCATTTCCATTTGTTCAAATTCACGTGAACGGAAAATGAAGTTACGCGGGTTAACCTCATTACGGAACGCCTTGCCCACCTGTGCAATACCAAATGGCATTTTAACGCGGCAACTATCAAGGACATTTTTATAGTTGATGAAAATCCCCTGCGCGGTTTCACCACGTAAGTAAGCCGTGACTTTATCTTGTGCAGACGCACCAATACCTGTTTCAAACAGAAGGTTAAACTCCTTGGGTTCGGTCAGCGTCCCCTTCTCTTTTGCATCAGGGGCGAGAATTTTATCAAAGTCACTAAAATCAATTTCAGTTAAATTCTTTTGGGTAAAGTCACTGAGTGACTTACCTTTACCAACCTTCTTTAAACGCGCCTTTAGAAAATCTTCATCGTCTTCAATCGTAGCAATCCACGGCGTATCATCACTTGGGATCAAAATAACCAAATGATCCGCCCTATAGCGCTTTTGCGTTTCACGGCAATCGACCATTGGGTCACTGAAACCGCCCACATGGCCAGACGCGACCCACACTTCAGGGTTTTGTATAATAGCACTATCGAGGCCGACAATCTGCACGGGTACGCCATCTGGGCCGATTGGCGGTGTTGTCACCATGGACTTCCACCAATAATCACGCAGGTTATTCTTTAGTTCCGTCCCCAGTGGGCCGTAATCCCAAAAACCGTTAATCCCACCATAAATGTCCGACGCAGCAAAGATAAAGCCACGACGCTTACACAGTGCCACGATATCTTTCATATCAATGGGAGTATTTTCAGATGGTTCTTGAGTTTGGGCAGCCTGTGACATGGGTAAAATCCTATAAATTAAATCTTATTAAGATATAAGGGATTCACGCAAAATCACAAGTAAAAGCTGGTTATTGAGCCATTCAGCCCACGCATCTTATGCGTTATGATTACGATGTCCGTAATCTTTTGCCATACGTTTCATATCCGCATCGCCCAGCACAACGCCCAAGACTTTATCTTTTGGCATTTCATTGGTTTTCAACATGAAATTAAACTCATTTGGCTTAGATTTCGCCCATTTCAGGACAAACAGGAAGTAATCAACATAAGAGACAGAGAATGACGCATCGCTTGCGGTCGCCATAGACGGCAAGTTTACAACAACGTAATCAAACTGCTTTTTCGCGGCTTCGACCAGCTCAACCATTGCTTTTGTGTGAACCAGCGTGCGCTTTTCTACCGCAATATTTAACTCTGATGCCAAAATGTACAAGTTTGTTTGAGTGTCAAGGATAATTGCTTCATCAAGAGACGCATTGCCACTTAAAACCTGATACAGGCTCTTTTGAACATAACCAAGATTTTCCTCAGTTAAATCTGGGTTACGCGCATCTGCATCAATCAGCAAGCATTTATGACCTGATTGCGCCAAATGAAGCGCAAGATTACCCGCCAGCTCAGACTTAGAGGCATCAGGGACATCGGCACTCACCCCAATAACAACATTCTGATTATTTTCTTTACGCTGCAAGGCTACATTAATGTGGTTACAAGTCTCCGCCTGTAAAGAGTTTGGCTCGTCCACGCTTTGGCTATAACGGCTATTAGCAAAAGAAGAAGCATTGGAAGCTGCGAATCTTTTGATGCCTTTTGGTAAAAAACCTAAGAAATTAAGCCCTGTAGCACTTTCCACATGACCAGCTCGTTTAAAGGTCATATCCATATTATCTTTAACCAGCGCAAGAATACTCCCCCCTCCTAAGCCCAGAATTAAGCTTAACACCATAATAATAGCGGATTGCGGATGTGATTTACCCGCTGGTGCAATGGCTTTACTGATAATACTTGCTTCGGCAACCGGAAAGGATTGCTGTTGCTGCATCATTTCATATTTTTTTAGATATTCATCATAAAGACTAGCATATGACTCTGCTTCTTTTTCTAACGCCTCTAATTCAAACGTTTGCCCATCATTGTCCATTTTCGTATCAATAAGTTTATCTAAATTATTTTTAAGTGAGCTTTCTTGTGCCAAGGCTACTTCATATTCATTCTTGTAACTTTGCGCTATTCGCTTCATTTCAGAAAAAATCACCTTACGGCTTTCAGACAATTTACGTTTCAAATCCTTTACCGTGTCATGATCTCCGCCCAAAGTACGGCTCAGCTTAAGCAAGCGTTGATTATCGCTTAGATATTCGGAACGAATATTGTTAATAACATCATTGTCAAAAGCTTGAGCGACTGCGGCGTTGATATCATTTTTATCAATAATGCTTCGCGCGTGCTGATATTTTACGCGCGAACTGGCGACGTTGGCCTTTGCATCGCCTAAGCGGTCATTAATATTAGTCAATTGCTGGTCATTCACCGAGCCAGAACGTGTGCTAATGATATTATTATCCTGACGAAAATCTAATAACGCTGCGTTGGCGGCTATGCTCTGTTGACGCAAGGTATCAATTTTATCTTTCAACCAAACTTCCGCTTTCCCTGCATCTTCCGCGAAGGAATTTAATTGATCATTCACGTAAGCATCAGCAAACGCGTTGGCATAGAGCGCAGCAGTTTGGGGGTTTTCAGCAGTATACTGAATTGTTAATACATAGCTTTCCCCTTCACGATAAACACGCAAGCCTTCACGGAAAGCATTAAGCACTCCCTCATCCACCATATTATTGGCAATCAAGCTTGGGACAACTTGCTGTGCTTGCAATAACTCATACGCCTTCATCGCAACACGGCGAGACTTAATAACTTCAATACGGCTCAGCATTGCAGGCGCATCAAAACGGCTTGTCGCCTTTGATGATATCTCAGACACAGATGCCGCCTTAGCAGGGTCCAATAGAATGGATGTTTTCGCCACATAAAGCGGGGTTGCCATCACAACATATAAAAGCGCTAAACCAATCATAAGAAATGTCACAATCGCAACAATAAGCTTTTCCCGTTTTAAAGAAGCGATAAGTCTTGGTAAACTTAAGATATCGTCATTTGTAGTCGTCATGATAAACTCTCTTTTATAATCAGCCGCTTTTATATTAATAGGCGTTTTTAGTGTTCGTTGTTGTCGTTGCGTTACTATTTAAAATACCTAAGAACTTCACAAATTCGACGCTTTCTGCATTTGCAACATAAACAATATCTTGGTCTTGCATCATAAATTTTTGTGCCAAAAACAGCCCCTGTGCTTCACGCATATTCAATCGATAAATCGTCGCAACTTCATTAGAGGCAATATTCATTGGCGCGCTGTTATTTGATAACGTCTTAGGCTTAACATCATAAACACTATTTAAAACACGAATACTGTCTAATAAAGATTCTTTGTTTTTTTCAATCTTTTCAGCAACTTGAACCATTTTCTTTGTTGGTTGTCTATAGATGTATATTTCTGCGGGATCTGCCGATCCATCAACCAAACCGTTTGCCAAACCCAAAGCTTCAGACAAAGGCAAATTACGTTTCCCAAAAGGAACAGCGCCCGAATTTTGAACAGCGCCAAACGCGTTGAAAATCTCTGGCTGGCTATATAAGTAAAGCATATCACCGACTTCTGAATAGATGTTTTGCTTTGGGCTTAAGACCAATTGGTCAAATGGAATACTATATTCTTTATCATCACGTTGTAATTGTACCCAAGTTTCATAACCGGGCGCGCTTGGCCCCCCTGCTTGTGCGATGACGTCCAATATTTTGAAATTATTAAACCCTAATTCTAAGCGCTGCGATTGGTTCACACTCCCCAAAACGCTTACTTCTGCACCAGAACGCCCCGTAAAAGAGACCACTACTTGTGGTTCAATCGCTTGATTTTCAATACGTTGCTCTATTTCCTCAGCAATCTCTTGCGTTGTCTTACCTACCACCTTCAATTCACCAGCATAAGGCACTTTGACAGTTCCCTCTGCTTCAATTGTTTGAGATGGTAACGTTACAAAATTTCCAGGACGAACACTAGAATCTACGGGAATGAATAACCCTCCTGATTCTGATTCAAAAATCGAAACCTGAATAGTATCACCTACATTTACTTTAATATCTTGTGCATCGGTATTTTGCGGCCAAGTAATATTATCGTAAAACACTTCTTTATCTTCAAAAAGACGAGAAAGCACTGTGCTATCAATATCTTGCACCTCATACTTAAACGGAACTTTAGGTTCATATTTTTGCTTAATAACATGCTTGAATTTCTTTATATCTTTACTGTAAGGGCCAGAGGCAGGCATTGTGCCACAACCGTTCAATATTAATACTGCGCCAATAAATAAGAATGCTTTGTGAAAAGACATATTAAAACCTTATAGTTTAAGTCATTTTTTTTGTTAAGAGTTATTACATAACATCAAATAAATTTTTATTCCACAGATATAGTACATTTTTTTTATAAAATCTACTTATTACAGTAAGCTAAATCAGCGTACAAAGAAATATGGTCAGAATAAGCCCTTAAACCATTGTTATATATAGCCTTATCAAATGTCTCATTGTGATAAATATTATCAATAGGCACAGAAGCTATACGAGGCCAATCAGCCGGCCAAGTGCCACCAACTCTCATGTAATCCAGTATAGGCATTGCTTTTAACCCTGTATCGACTTGCATTTTCTTCATCAAAGGGTGCCATGGCGCACTATTAAAATCGCCAACTATAACAAATAAATCATTACTCCGTGACATGTCTTGAATATAAACTGTCAACGTACGAATGAAAGCGTTCCGCTCTTTTACACGCTCGGTTGATTTTGGCGATATAGCATGCACACCTATAAAATTAAGGGTTAGCTCCCCTACTTTGATTTGCGCTTGTGTAATATTACTGCCCATCCATTTACGGCGCGCAGACTGAATAGGAAATTTACTATAAAATGTACCGCCCTGCGCAATCCCTCCTTTTAAATCCAGATGGGAGTATGGATAAATCTTGGTTAACTCTTTATGGGCGTAATTATAAATCCCGCCTTTATATTCTTGGATATGAAGGATATCAGGGTTGATAGAATGTATATTATTTAAAATCGCCTGATAATTTGTGTTGAGGTGGTAAATATTATGCGTCATCACACGTAAATTATTCTCCTCTCCTGAACAGGATTTAGGCGAGGACACAAACGTAAAAACACTTAAGCTCGTAATTAATCCCACAGACGCGCAGACTAAAGACAACAAGGACAGAATATACAATTTGCTAAAAGCTAATATGAGCGCCACGCACAATATAAAGACTGCGACATGGGGCTTAAATTGAATAAGTCCCTCCAAAACCAAATTTTCAAACTTTAAATAAGGCGCAATAGACACTCCGATTACAAACAAAAGAATTATTACGGCTAAGGCCTTATAAACAAACATTTTGATATCCTATCTCTGCCACATGATTTATGATTCCTGCTATAATAATGCTGCCTTTAGGTGTTTGATGAAATAAAATTGCATTATATTTCTTATAACCGCCTTTGCGAATAAAACCACACACGCCCCCCACAAACCAAATAACGGAATAAACAGGGCAGAAAATATAACTATAGTGCATAAATCTATCAGACTTAATTTAAGCATTAGATCATCGCGATGGTGGCTGTATAGAACAATCTGATTTATTTCTGTGGCGATAATAAAAATAAAAATCACTAGATTAAACCACATAATCGAAAACCATTCTATGGCCAGCGGACGGTCAACAATGTGAAGCGTGATAAAATACATAGCAGGCCCAGCAACTAGACTCATGATGCAGGCATAAGCAAGCCCCTGCTTCATACATGCTTTATAAAGGTCGTAAAGCTCTCCTGTCTTTTCCTTGAAAGCACGTACCAATTTAGGCGCAGTAACCTGCACAACCCCCGTCTTAATCAAATTGCATAGCGCGCCCATAATTTGAAAGAAATAAACGTAGACCCCTGTTAGCTCTAATCCTAGAAATGCTGCAACCAAGAAATGGTTAAGGTAAGTACTTGACCCTGTCATCACATTATTCGCATAGATTGTTTTTGATACTTTAAATTCTGAACACACCCATAAAAAGAAAGGTTCAAATGTTGGAATATCACGCCATGGCCATTGTTTAGTTACAACAAAAAAGCCTACTAAAGATAGTATATCGCCGACAACCCAAGCCATTAGAAGGTATTCAATCTTATCGTGCAGAAAAGGAAATATAAAAGTCACAGCAATAAAGACAAAAATCCATACTGTTGTACGTATAAAATGTAGAATATTGGCGGCTAATGGCTTTGATAAATTCAGTAATAAGTTATAAAAATCATTATTAATATGCTCTAAAACAATCACAAACAAAATAGCAAAAGCCAACACTGCGTTGCCTTGCCAAAATACATACAAGGCAACGAGCAATAAAATGAGACCATACGCATACGCCAAATGACGATAATAATAATATAGTCTTTTTACAATTTCTTCTGCGGGCTGCGTAACCGCGTTGCGGGTTCTAATAAACATGATACCCAAACCAACAACATCAGGAACTACGAAGGTTGCAGACAAAACCAGCCCATAGATTCCCAACGTTTCAAAGCCCATGTAGCGGGCAATAAAAATTGTAAGTACAAATTTTGATATTAAGGACACAAAACGTATCCCCATTAAAAATAAAGTTTGAAACTGCCCCCTAAGAATAAGCTGGTCAAGCTTATCCAAATTTTTGTGTAAGTTCTTCATCAACTATTCTTTTTAAATTTTCGTGAAAAGATTGCGTATTAAATATTTTTGCGTTTTTCAAACAATTATCAGCTAAGCCTGGAATATTCAATTCTTCAAACTTTTGAACTGCGGCAACGAGGCTATCTTCATTTTGTTTATCGAAGAACAGTCCCGTCGCGCACGTGGGATCATCATCATATCCTATCACTGTTTCCAGTGCCCCACCTTTGCCAAAGGCAATAACGGGTGTGCCACAGGCTTGCGCCTCTACAGGGATAATACCAAAATCTTCTTCTGCCGCAAACACAAACGCTTTTGCACGTTTCATGTGATTACGCAGCACTTCGTTAGATTGATACCCCATAATTTGAATATTGTCTGCTTGCTCCGCAATGGCTTTAATCTTATCCATTTCTGGTCCATCGCCGATAATCACTAGCTTCTTATCTGACATCTTTGCAAATGCGGATACAATAACATCAATACGTTTATAAGGCACCATACGAGAAGCAGTCATATAAAACTCTTCTTTGTCTGCGCTAAACTCAAATCCGTCTAAATTGGTTGGTGGATAAATCACATCAGATTCACGGCGATACACTTTCCAAACACGTTTCGCGATGTAATTTGAATTGGATATAAACCGATCAACGCCGTTCGCGGTTCTATAATCCCACATACGTAAACGCCCCAATAGATGTTGCACCAGCAAGCCTTTTAAACCCTTATCAAAATTTGTTTGTCGTAGATATTGGTGAGTTAAATTCCAAGCATAGCGCACGGGACTATGGACATAAGACACATGCACTTGATGCGCGCCCGTAATAACCCCTTTTGCCACGGCATGGCTAGAAGAAATCACCAAATCATAATCCTGTACATCAAAGCTCTCAACGGCCAATGGGAATAAGGGGAAAATTTTACGATAGTATTTTTTAACTTTAGGTAGCTTGTTCAAAAAGCTCACCTGAACATTTTTGATATTCAATGAGCTCTTTTCTTCCTCGCTTAAAAAATCAAACAAGGTGAAAATATCCGCATTGGGATACACAGCTAAAATTTCTTTCAGAACCATTTCTGCGCCACCAATAAGGGGGAGCCAGTCATGGACAATTGCAACTTTCAACTCTTTTTTCATTACATTCCTGATCCTTGAAGCACTACTTTAACCGTTTTAAAAATGATAGTGATATCGCCCCATATAGACGCATTACGAACATACCAATCATCCATGACAACGCGCCTTTGAAAGCTTGTATCATTACGTCCACTCACTTGCCACAATCCTGAAATGCCTGGACGTACTTTAATATAATTTTTTAAAGAATTACCAAACATTTCTTTTTCCGACTCTAATATTGGACGTGGCCCAACAAGACTCATATCGCCTTTAATAACACTCCAAAGTTGCGGTAGCTCATCAATACTAGTTTTCCTCATGATGCGCGATGTTTTAGTTTGTACGCGTGGGTCTGCCCTTAACTTGTGGTATGTTTCCCACTCCTCTTTCGCTTTAGGGTCATTAGCAAGCAGCTCTTGCAATAAATGGTCTGTATTCGGCTCCATAGAGCGAAATTTCCAACATTTGAACTTTTTATCGCCCTTGCCTATACGCTCCCCGCCGTAGAATAAACTACCGCTTTGTCCTTCTCTTTTTTGGCAAATCATCACCGCCAAGAATATAGGCGATAGGACAATCAAAGCCAAAAAGGCTAACGAGGCATCCATTATTCTTTTAACTATTTTACCGATTAAGTTCCCTGAAACATTACGCGATTGTAGTAACATCACGTCCGATCCAAAGAAATTTTGCGGGCGCATTTCAAATAAACGCATGCTAGAAATAGGCGGCACAACAGAATATAAAACATCTAAATCTGTTAAATGCGTAATGAGATTGTCTCTATCCTCACCACGAAATGTATCGAGGCAAATTACAAAATAGCTTTGTGAGTATTCGTTAATAATATTAGCGTAATCTTTATTAACATCTAAAATTTCTAACCCTTTATATTGCTCAGGCACGACAGACAAATCGAACTGCTTGTCATCCCTCAACAACACTACCTTAACCTTATATCCCGTGTAGTAATCATTATTAAAGGCAAATAACAAATTTACGATTGTATCGTTTGTGCCAATTATAATTGTTTCAATATTCCAGTACCCCGCTCGTTTCAAGGCATAACAACAGATTTGACGGGCAAGGAGAATAAAGAAAAATCCATACACCCATCCTAAACTTAGCAAAATATCGCTTAAAGGAACTTGGAATAAAAAACGTACAGACAAATCAACAAACAACGCCGTTAGACAAGCAAAAAACAAAAACCGCACTTGACTCCACCATGGTTCACGGCGGGTATAATGCCCTTTTCTTAAACAAGCGTATAAGATAATGGGGCATATAAATAAGAACAAATAATGCCCATGCGGCGATAAATGCGCGCCACCCAAAGAAAGCGCTCCCTCACTCATTTTTGCAATAAAATAGGCAAAAAATAGCGCTAGCAAATCGCCAGTAATAAGCCACGCGCTTACGCGTCGGTCAATTAACACCTTGGTATTATGAAGCATTTTCATTTATTTCTTATGAGTCTGATATTGAAGTTAGATATCTTCTACACCCTAAAAACAAATATGTCAAATATTTCTAGCCGTTGATACGAATAATGTCGTCTTCACTCACACTATCTCCTGTGCGAACCTCTATCATATCTAAGACGCCCTGACCAATATTTTTAATGGCATGCTCTTCATTGGGTAAAATATGAATGGCCTCATTATCACTTAACTTAAAGGTATCAAAACCTTTCGTAACGAGGGCTTGCCCCTTTAAAATCACCCAATGTTCGGCGCGATGGTTGTGTTTTTGCAAAGATATCTTTGCACCCTCTTTGATAGCAAGGCGCTTTATTTCTGAGGATTTACCCTCATGAAGCAACGTATAATTCCCCCATGGGCGGGATACTTTTAAATGCGTGTCCACTTCGCGCCGCTTATCAGCCTTCAGCTTATCGACAATTTTCTTCACATCTTGCACGTGATCCTTGTGCGCCACCAATAGCGCGTCAGGCAGATTGATAATAATTAAATCCTCTACCCCTAAAACCGTCGTCAGCTTATCCGCGCTGTAAATCAGGCTGTTTTTTGAATCAAATTCAACAACATCACCGCGTAACACATTGTTATTAATATCTTTATCAAACACAGACCACACCGCATCCCATGAGCCAATATCCGTCCATTCGGCATCTATATGCACCACGCAACCCTTATCTGTGCCTTCCATTACAGCATAATCAATGGAAATATCTTTACATTTTTCAAAGCTCTCCGCCTCTAACCACAGGAAATCATAACTTTTCTCAGCGCGTTTTATGGCTTCCTTGGAATGCTTCACCATTTTTGAATTATGTTTTTTTAATTCCTCAAGATAGACAGAGGCCTTGAAACAAAACATCCCACTATTCCATAGGCAATCCCCTTGATCGAGTAAGCTTTGTGCTTTTTTCTCATCAGGTTTTTCAATAAATCGTTTAATTCCGTTGGCTTTATCCCCTAATGGGTCGCCCAATTGGATATACCCATATCCTGTGTGTGGCACTGTTGGCTTCACCCCAAACGTCACAAGATGGCCATCAAGCGCTAACTCATGCGCCCGCGCGTAAGCTTTGCCTAACTCATCTTCGTTTTTGATTTCATGATCGGCTGGCAAGACTAGTAAAACCGCGTCCTCATCTTGTTGCATAGCGATATGCGCGGCTACCGCAATCGCTGGGGCTGTGTTGCGTCCCATAGGCTCTAAGATAATATCTTGTACCTGCCCACTCATTTCATGAATATTATTGGCAATAGAAAAACGATGATCTTTATTACAAATGACGATAGGCGCGGATAATTTAAGGTTATCTAAACGCGTCAATGTTTCTTGGAACAACGTGTTGTCCGTTTGCAACGCCAAAAATTGTTTTGGGCATGTTTTGCGTGACAACGGCCACAGCCTTGAGCCTGACCCACCGGATAAAATCACTGGTATCATGGTGCCTACCTTATATATGTCTGTATTGTGTTTAAGCTAAAGACTTCGTTACGTCTTTGTAGACGTCAACAGCATGCAAAGTGGCTTTATCTTCAGGATGAATAAATTCAACCTTACGGCCACTTAAATCGCATAAGCGATCATTATCTTCTTCACGGCATACACCCACTTGCTTTTCGTAAACCATAACGGGCTCATCCGTCATATTAATCATACAATGCACAGCAGACAAAGGAATCAAAATGCCATCACCTTCATTCAACACGTGAATTTCGCTATCAAGAATAACAGTTAGCTGTCCTTGTAATACTTTCCACACCTCACGACGGAACTTATGACGTTGTAAAGACAAGGCCTGACGCGGGTTAATTGTGATGTTCTTTTCACAAAACTCCTCGCCTTTATGCATACCAACATTTATAACTTTATATTCACCCCATGGGCGTCTATCCGTCTGTCCGGCTTCATATTCGTCTAAGTTTTGATAGTGCTGACTTATCGCTCTATTTTGTTGCGTGTCCATTAAATACTCTCTTCTATAATTTGATAATGATATAAATATACGACTGGTAGCCCCAGTCAACCAATTATGGGAAAATTAAAAGATTCCGACGTTATTATGACCAAATTAAAAATATAATTATAACATTATGTAATTTACTGTCTTTTTGTGATTTTTTTTACAAAAAAAACTCTAATTCAAAAGAATCAGAGCTTTTAAATTCGTATCTAAAAAAAACTTAGAAATCCCAATCATCATCCTCTGTTTCAACGGCCTTACCAATAACATAAGACGAACCAGAACCAGAGAAAAAGTCATGATTCTCATCGGCATTTGGTGATAAAGCAGACAAAATGGCTGGGTTCACCTTCGTCATTTCTTCTGGAAACATCGGATCAAAGCCTAAGTTCATCAACGCCTTATTGGCATTATAATGTAGGAACGATTTAACATCTTCGGTCAAACCAACATCATCATAAAGGCTCTCCGCGTATTTCACTTCATTATCATAAAGCTCCAGCATGAGGGAAATAGCATAATCTTTAATTTCCATCTGCTCCATCGGTGTTAGGTCGTTATATCCCTTTTGGAATTTGTACCCAATATAATATCCATGCACCGCTTCATCACGAATAATCAGGCGGATAAGATCTGCTGTGTTCGTCAGCTTCGCACGACTAGATAAGTACATTGGCAAATAGAAGCCTGAGTAGAACAAGAAGCTCTCAAGAAACACACTTGCTACTTTTTTCTTCAACGGTGTATCGGCATCATACTCATCTAGAATCAAAGATGCTTTGCGTTGTAGGTAACGGTTTTCTTCCGCCCACAAGAACGCCTCGTCAATATCACGCGTCGTACAAAGCGTTGAAAAAATTGAAGAATATGAACGCGCATGTACTGACTCCATGAACGCAATGTTTGTAAGAACAGCCTCTTCGTGCGGTGTAATAGCGTCCACCATTAATGTCGGCGCCCCCACATTAGCTTGGATTGTATCCAGCAAGGTCAGCCCCGTAAACACACGGATAACAAGGCGCTGCTCTTGCCCTGTCAAAGATGCCCATGATTGCACATCGTTTGATAACGGCACTTTTTCTGGTAACCAGAAGTTTGCGGTTAGGCGATTCCAGACCTCAAGATCTTTATCGTCGTTAACCTTATTCCAATTAATCGCTTGAACACGGCTAACATGCTTTGTTTCAACCACTTTTAAATCTGCACTCATTCTATTATCCTTTTCAATCTAAATTCTATTATTACAAACTACACGAAACACAGCCTTCGACTTCTGTCCCCTCAAGGGCCATCTGGCGAATGCGGATATAGTAGATTGTTTTAATCCCTTTTTTCCACGCGTGGATTTGCGCTCTATTAATGTCACGCGTTGTCGCCGTATCTGGGAAGAACAACGTCAAAGACAATCCCTGATCCACGTGTTGCGTTGCCGCAGCATACGTATCAATCACTTTATCAGGGCCAATCTCATACGCGTCTTGATAAAACTCCTTATTATCATTCGTCATATACGCCGCAGGGTAATACACACGGCCAATTTTACCTTCTTTACGAATCTCAATTTTCGAGGCAATCGGGTGGATTGATGACGTTGAATTATTTATATAAGAAATTGACCCTGTCGGTGGCACTGCCTGAAGGTAGGCATTATAGATACCATGCTTCATCACAGACTTCTTCAAGGCTTCCCAATCTTTTTGGGTTGGAATCTTAATTCCGCTAGTTTCAAACAAGCCACGAACCTTATCCGTTGCTGGCTCCCATGTTTTTTCCGTATATTTATCAAAATACTCACCAGAGGCATATTTGGAGTCTTCAAAGTTTTTAAAAGTCTCTTTACGCTCCTTCGCAATGGCGTTCGAGGCCTTGATGGCGTGATACGTCACGGTATAGAAATACATATTGGTGAAATCAATCCCCTCTTCCGAACCATAGAAAATGCGCTCACGCGATAAATAGCCATGCAGGTTCATTTGACCCAAGCCAATAGCATGTGATGCACGGTTTCCTTCGGCAACAGACGGTACAGATTCAAGGTTACTCATATCTGATACAGCCGTTAGCGAACGGATAGCCGTATCAACGGTCTTACCAAAATCTGGAGAATCCATTGCTTTTGCAATATTCATTGACCCAAGATTACACGAGATATCACGCCCTAAATGCGCATACCCTAAATCTGGATTAAACTCACTGGCTTCACTGACCTGTAGGATTTCTGAACATAGATTACTCATCGTAATACGGCCATCAATCGGATTGGCTTTGTTCACTGTGTCTTCAAACATGATATACGGATAGCCAGATTCAAATTGAATTTCAGCAATAGTCTGGAAGAAGTCACGCGCTTTGATTTTCTTCTTTGTGATGCGCGGGTTTGCGACCATCTCATGATATTTCTCTGTTACAGAGATTTCAGAGAAAGGCTTGCCGTACGCGCGCTCCACATCATAAGGAGAGAACAAGTACATATCTTCGTCATTTTTCGCCAATTCAAACGTGATATCAGGGATAACAACGCCAAGCGATAATGTCTTAATACGAATTTTTTCATCCGCATTTTCACGCTTTGTATCAAAAAAGCTCATGATATCAGGGTGATGGGCATTCAAGTATACAGCGCCCGCGCCTTGACGTGAGCCCAGCTGGTTTGCGTATGAGAATGAATCCTCAAGGAGTTTCATGACAGGAATAATCCCTGATGATTGCCCCTTCACCTTCTTAATCGGCGCGCCAGTTTCACGAATATTAGTTAGCATTAACGCCACGCCGCCGCCACGTTTGGAAAGCTGTAACGCAGAGTTAATTGAACGACCAATAGATTCCATACTGTCTTCAACACGAAGAAGGAAACAAGACACCAACTCACCGCGTTGTTTTTTACCAGCATTCAAAAATGTTGGTGTTGCAGGTTGGAAACGACCAGAGATGATTTCATCAACCAATTGCTTCGCCATTGCTTCGTCACCTTGCGCCAAAGTTAAGCCTGTCATGACCGCACGGTCTTCATAACGCTCAAGATAACGCTGACCATCAAATGTTTTTAGTGTGTAGGCTGCATAATATTTGTACGCACCAAGGAATGTTGAGAAACGGAATTTCTTCGCATAAGCATAATCATACAGCATGCTGATAAATTCAAAGTCATATTTCTCCAGCACTTCGCTTTCGTAATAACCGTTCATCACCAAATGACCCAGCTTCTCTTCTAAGTTATGAAAGAACACAGTATTTTGGTTAACGTGTTGCAAAAAGTACTGACGCACAGCTTCTTTATCTTTATCAAACTGGATTTCTCCGTCTTCATTCAATAGGTTAAGCATCGCGTTTAAAGCATGAAAATCCATACCATCATCAACACGAATGTTTTCAGCAGCGGATTCTTTAGGCATGTTTGCCGACATAATCTTCTCTAATGCGTTTCCTTCAACGGTCATGCCAGTATTCTCTCTTTTTTGTGCTGCTGTTCCCATAGTGTAGCGACTCCTTCTTGTACTTGTTTTATATCTTGTTCTGTTCCTGTTAATTCAAATCTGTAGAGCAAGGGTACATTACATTTCTTTGAAATGACTTTCCCTGCTTGCCCGTAAAACTTACCAAAATTCGTATTACCGCCAGCAATAACACCGACCATCATCTTGCGGTTATCTTCGTTGTTTAAAAACTTAATAACCTGCTTAGGGACGGCACCCCGCCCCTCATTATCTGAGTATGTTGGCGTGACCAGAATAAATGGCTTGTTAGCGAACACCATCGGCTCTTTTGGCGATAATGGTATCCGCGTCAAAGGTATACCCAACCTTTCCACAAATTTATGTGTATTTCCAGATAAGCTTGAAAAGTAGATGAGTTGATACATTCTGACAAATATTTTATTCGCTTAATGCACCGATTTTATCTGGACGAAATCCAGACCAGTGATCTGCGCCTGCAATAACCACTGGCGCTTGCATATATCCCATATCTTTAACGCGAGAAAACGCGGCATCATCTTTTGTTAAATCCACAACATCATGAGATACACCCTTGCGATTCATTTCTCTTATTGTTGCCGTACATTGAACGCAGGCTGGCTTGCTATAAACTGTGACACTCATTTTGATTTTCCCTTTTTTATATCGTTTTTAATAACTTTATTTATTCCCCAGAGTACTCCCTGAGTTACCCCAAGACTTATCCCCAAAAACTGTATTTTTGAGACTCATTGACTGCTTTATCACAACAAAAAGTGACAAAATCTGTGTATAAATCTTAAATATGATTATTCGGGCGAAACACCCTAGTAACACTATATATAGTATATGAGGCACCCAAATCGGTCAATATATAGTTTTAATTTATTTCACGTTCATGTGGAAAAAACAATTTTAGGGGCTAAGTTATCGTAATCACTTGATATTTTTTGCACCCTAAAAAGCTTCCTTAAATTATCCTAATATTACGAGAAAAAGAACGCTATATATATTCCCTATTTTCATTAAAAGACGATTCTTTATTTTCATGAAGCGATAAAACTGATTCTTTTTAAAAAGATTTAAACCCGTAAAAATTCGTCCCCTAAGATGCTATTTCATCCTTTTTAAAGACTTGTATCTAAGCGCCTAATCACGTAAATATGAACATTATCAATCAACGCCTTATATATAAGTGAGATACAAAATGTTTCCTGAATTAGAAACCAGTTTTGACGCCGAAGAAATATCCAAAAAATGCTTAGAGCTTTGGGAAGATAAAGAAGTTCATAAATACAAAGCGGATTCAGGCAAAGAAGTCTTCTCCGTGGATACACCGCCGCCTTATGTATCGGCCTCTCACCTGCATGTGGGGCATGCCATGTCTTACACACAAGCGGAAATCATCGTCCGCTATCAACGCATGCAAGGCAAAGAAATCTTCTACCCTATGGGGTTTGACGATAACGGCCTACCGACCGAGCGTCACGTTGAAATGGTGCATAATATTAAAGACAAAAGCCAAATTACGCGCAGCGAATTCCGCGCACTGTGTATGGCTGAAACCCAAGCTGGCGCAAAAAGCTACGAGCATTTATGGCGCTCCCTCGGCGTTTCCGTGGATTGGTCCCTAAAATACTCCACCATTGATCCACGCAGTCAACGCGTTGGGCAACTCTCTTTTATTGACTTATATAAGAAGGGTTTATTATATCGCGCGGAAGAGCCTGTGCTTTGGGATACAAGATTCCAGACCGCCCTTGCCCAAGCCGACTTAGAAACGATTGAGCGTAATGGGAAACTTCATGATATTGAGTTTACCGCGACAGATAGCACCCCCCTCGTTATCTCCACCACACGACCAGAGCTTATTCCAGGCTGTGTTGGTATGTTCTTTAATCCGGATGATGAACGCTATGCCCACTTAAAAGGCACAAACGCTATCGTCCCCCTCTTTGGTCACGAAGTGCCTATCCTAACCTCCGAAGCCGTTGATAAAGAATTCGGTACAGGCCTAATGATGTGCTGTACATTTGGCGACAGCGAAGACGTTGAAAAATGGAAAGAACATAAACTAGAGACACGTGTTTGTATTACTGCCGATGGCAAAATGACAGACCTTGCTGGGGCATATGAAGGCCTCATCGTTGAAGAAGCGCGCGCGAAGATTGTAAAAGACCTTAAAGAAGCTGACCTGATTAAAGGCACAAAATCCGTTAAACAAGCCGTCTCTGTGGGAGAGCGTTCTGAACGTCCTGTCGAATTCAACATGGCACCACAATGGTTTATTAAAGTCTTAGATAAAAAGGAAAAGTTCCTAGAACGTGCCGAAGAATTAAATTGGCATCCCGAGTATATGAAAGTACGATTAATAAACTGGATCAATGGCTTAAAGTACGACTGGAATATTTCACGTCAACGTTATTACGGCGTGCCTGTGCCTGTTTGGTATGTCTTTGACAAGGACGAAAACCTTGTTGATACCATCGTTGCAGACGCGACAGACCTGCCCGTTGACCCGATTGAAGACAACGCCCCACAATGGGCGCAAGATAAATATCCCGATCATACATTTGTTGGTGAAACCGATGTGATGGACACATGGATGACATCTTCCGTTAGCCCGATGATTAATGCGCATTGGGAGTCCTTAGACCAAGATTTATCCGCCAGTGGCATTTACCCCATGAGCCTGCGCGTGCAAGCCCATGAGATTATTAGAACATGGCTATTCTACACCATGATTAAATCAGATTTCCATACGGATAGCCTGCCATGGTCTGATGTCATGATTTCTGGGTGGGGCATGAACGAGCAAGGCAAGAAGATTTCCAAACGCTCGCTTGAAAAAGAAACAGACAAAGATGGCTATAACCGCTTTAACCCCGACAACCTTGTCGCGAAATACGGCGCAGATGGCGTGCGCTATTGGGCGGGCGGTGCAAAACTTGGCCAAGATTTAAAATTCAGCGAAAAAGAAATAAAACGCGGCCGCGCCGCCGCCATGAAATTATGGAACGCCACGCGTATGGCCTTTGGCTATATGCAAGATTTTGACCCTAAAACAGACTACGTCCCTTTTGCCGATAGAACATTGGAAGATAAATGGGTTGTGACACAATTGGAGCAAGTCATCACCGACTGCACCAATGCCATGAATGAATTTGAATATTCCACAGCGCGTGATGCGCTTGATCGGTATTTCTTCATGACCTATTGCGACAATTATCTTGAAATGATTAAGCTGCGCTTTCACGAAGACAGTGAATGGAATGAAGCGGATATCAAATCATCGCAAAGCACTTTGTTTGAATGCACTAGAAAACTACTCGGACTCTTTGCGCCCTTCATGCCGTTTGTCACCGAAGAATTGTATCAGGGTGCTAATAAATTTAATGAAAATTATGACTCTCTACACAACAGCCCATGGCCAACAACAAGCGATGAAATTTCCTTTTCTCAAGATGCCGACATAAACGTCCTACTGTCATGCATGACAGAGGCACGACGTATACGCTCCGTTGAAAAAATATCAGGGGGTGCCGTTGTTGAGAACATTACATTATCAATCTCGAATAATGATAATTACGAAATTGCCAACGCTCTACAAAATTCTTTTAAATCTGCTTTGCGAACAAGTAACATCCAAATTAAAAAATCAGAGAGCGCGACAGAATTTGAAATCGTAATAGAGCAATAAGCGTTATGAGCACAGTTAAAATCTATGGCATTAAAAATTGTGACACAATGAAGAAAGCCTTTAAATGGCTAGAGGCGCATAACATTGCATATGAGTTCTTTAACTATAAAGAAAACGTTGACGCACAAGTCATAAAGACCGCAATAACTCAACAAGGTTGGATTAATGTCATCAACAAGCGTGGTACAACATGGCGCAAACTGCCCCAAGAGAAACAAGATGAGATGAATGAAACCCTCGCACTTGAAACGGCTATCGCCTCGCCCTCTATAATAAAAAGGCCCCTCTTAACAACCAATAACAAAGTGTTTTTAGGGTTTAGCGAAGACAGTTATAAAGATATTTTCAGGTATGAATAAGATATAAAATCAAGGTCATCCATGTTTACAATAAAACCTTTAAATAGTTTTTTTTATGTCATTGCATTCATAATCTTAATGCCCCTTTTTGCGCTGGCTCTTCAAAGCATAACAAACTCAAGTGAAATTTTTAGCTTCTTAATGCGCAATGTCTTAGATGATGTTGTCGTAAACTCATTCACGGTCGCCCTATTCACAAGCGCCGGTGTTTTAGGGATTGGCGTCAGTTGCGCATGGCTCAGTGTCAATTATATTTTTTGGGGGCAACGCGTTTTTAAATGGCTACTTTTTATGCCACTCGCTTTTCCTTCTTATATCTTGGCTTATATTTATACTGATTTTTTTGATCAAGCCAGTGAATTGGCCACCTTTTTAAGACCCTTTGGATTAAATTTTTTGTTACCAGACATCAGAACAATTTGGGGGGCATCCTTTATTCTTACTTTTTGCCTGTATCCCTATGTTTATCTATTTGCACGCAATGGCTTTTTGGCGGGATCTAAAAGCCAAATTGAAGGCAGTAAGCTATTAGGAGCAAGCATGTTCTCTCAATTTTATGATATCGCTTTACCTGCGGCGCGCCCCTTTATTATAGTCGGCTTAATGTTGGTCACTATGGAGGTTTTGGCCGATTACGGCACGATGGATTATTTTGGTATAAAGGTTTTCTCAACTGTTATTTATGATGCATGGGCTGGTTATGGGGATGTAACTGCGGCGGCGCGGCTATCTTTAATGCTATTAGGGTTTGTTCTGCTTCTTATTTGGACAGAAAAAAGCCAACGCGGTAAAATGCGTTTTTATGCCTTAGACAATACAAAAAAATCATATGCCCCCAATATACAAGGAAAACTATGGATGAGCTTTTGGTGCTTTATTCCTGTTTTCATTGGTTTCATATTTCCCATTATTTTATTGCTAAATATGGTGTTTAAAGATTTTGATTTTTCGAACTTATACCAACAGATACGACAAACACTTCCCTATCTGATTAATAGCTTAATTGTTTGTTCTGTTGTTGCCGTTATTGGCGTGGTTTTAACTTTTATCTTAAGTACGCAAAAAAGAAATTCGCCCTCCAAGGTAACTGACTTTCTTTTTAATTTATGCGGATTTGGGTATGCGTTACCTGGTATTATTTTAGGGCTTGGATTACTTCTTGTCTCCTCACTCTTTACACAATTTAATATGTTGATTACAGGAACATTTATCTTCCTCATCATAGGGTATTTAATTCGCTTTTTAAATGTCGCCCTCCAAAGCATGGAAGCAGGATTTGAAAATATAAATCCTTCTATCATGCAAGCGGGTAAATTAATTCAACATAAGTGGTTTGATAATTTTTGGTATATCCAAAGACCTCTCCTCATGCCTGCCATGTTAAGTGCTGGACTCATTCTCGCTGTTGAGGTTATTAAAGAGCTGCCACTCACTCTAATTTTACGACCTTTTGATTTCGATACGCTCGCTGTTCATACGTATAACTTAGCGTCGGATGAACGCCTAATGGAAGCCGCTTTCCCCGCCCTTTGTATTGTAGTTGCCAGTTGCATCCCTATCTTATTACTACAGAGATTAGCGCATCGCGACACTTAAAAATAACGGCGCTTAAGGGAATCCAATTTCGTCAAAAATCATTTTTGCTTGCCTTTGGTGCACACCAAATTCGCGAACATTAACATTTTGTTTTTTGAAATCCTTTTGCTTTTCAACAATATCATTCACTTTAACATTTTGGATTACAGGGTATTCATTATTGCCATCCGCAAAATACGCCTGAGCCTTTTCAGACGCTAGATACTCCAAAAACTTAATCGCCGCCTCTTTATTTTTTGAATGTTTAAGAACACCCGCCCCTGAAATATTAACATGGGTTCCCACCCCCTCTTGATCAGGGAAGACAAGCCCTAAATCTTTCACAACAGCAAGATCATCATCATTGCTTGAACGCTGTAGACGGAAAAAATAATAACTATTCACAAGGGCAACATCACAAATTCCTGCGGCAACGGCTTTAATTTGATCCGTATCGCCTCCTTGTGGCTTGCGCGCTAAATTAATTAACAACCCTTTGACCCACGCCTTCGCCGCCTCTTCGCCATCTTGTGCAATCATGCTAGCGAGTAACGATTGGTTATAGATGTTACCTGAAGATCTTACGCAGACACGCCCTTTCCATTTTGGATCAATTAAATCCTGATAAGACGTCAACGCGCCCTCTTCGATATTATCTTTTTTATAAACAAGGACACGCGCACGGGAGGATAGACCAAACCATTGCCCCTCTGGGTGCCTAAAATTAGCTGGAATGACCTGCGTCAACACATCAGAATGCACCTCTGCAAATAAGCCTGCTTGTTCTGCACGCCATAAACGCCCAGAATCTACGGTAATGAAAATATCTGCTGCACTGAGTGCTTTTTCTTGCTCTAAGCGTGCAATCAAGGCATCTCCCTTTCCATCGACACGCTTAATCTGTATGCCCGTTTCCTTCGTAAAATCAGTATATAGCTCCTCATCTGTATTATAATGCCGCGAAGAATAAATATGAAGCGTAGAGTCCTGCGCTATAACAGACTTAACCCCTACAAACGTTAAGGAAAATAAGATAATCAGTAATATATTTTTATTCATGGCACACGACCTTTTCACTTGTAATTAGTAATCATTCTCATTTATATTCGCATTGAGAATGAATATCAATTAAGAAATTATAATTTTGACCGATAATACTCATCACATAAATACTCTTTTGAAGTTAGAACAGCTCTGCTTCTCTTACGTTCCCTGCCGCACACAATGCATGAGTGTTGTGCGTGACGTATCGTTTGAAATGTATAAAGGTGAGTTTCTATGCTTGTTAGGCCCGTCTGGGTGCGGCAAAACAACATTGTTGCGTTTGATTGCTGGACTAGAGAAGGCACATAGCGGGTTAATATCAATGCCTGACATTTCAAATTGCCCCCCTAAAATTGGAATGGTTTTTCAAGATCTGGCTTTATTCCCCCATATGAGCGCCGCACGCAATATTGGCTACGCTTTACGCCACCTCAGCCGTCCTGAGCGTCACGCAAGAGTAGCGGAGATGCTCGATTTAGTTGGGTTAAGCGACAAGCGTGGAGCTTACCCACACGAATTATCTGGCGGACAAAAACAAAGATTAGCCTTAGCGCGCGCCTTAGCGCAGCGCCCTGATCTTATCTTGCTTGATGAACCCTTCGCCGCGCAGGATATAACATTACGCGCCCAGATGCGTGACGATGTGATGCATATTTTACGAGACGCGAATGTAGCAGCGCTTCTTGTGACGCATGACCCAGAAGAGGCTATGGAATTTTCCGATCGAATTGCCATTATGAACGATGGGGAAATTGAGCAGATAGACACCCCAATCAATGTCTATAACAAACCTAAAAACAGTTTTGTGGCCTCCTTCTTTGGTCAAGTAAACGCCTTAAAAGGCCGTGTGCAAAACGGTAAAATTTCAACTCCTGCAGGTTTTGTTTCCGCTCCTAGCTTTGAAGATAATACTCCCGTGGACATTATCATTCGTCCCGAAGCTTTAAAGCTTTCCCTTCACGATCCCGCTCTTGATCATCACGGTAAAAATCTCGCGCACGTTCATGCGCATATTTCAGAAAGTAAATATTTAGGGCGCTCTACCCTTGTCCATCTTGATACGTATGACATAGATAATGGCGTAGAGAAACCTGTTCATCTTCACGCCAGAATGCCTGGCGTGTTCTCGGATCAACAATGTGATGTTCAAGATATTTTCCTCGATCATTCTCAAATTTTTGTATTTAAAGACGAAGCAGCCTGCAATTAAACAGAGCAAGAGTTTTTTGAATTGAATATTTGGGAATTCAAAAAAAATAAAATCATACTAGATATAGATAATAATAAAACAATTGCTGGGCCAGCGGGCCAATCAAATAAATATGAACATAAAAGTCCTAGAAGATACGAAACTATAGAAATCAATATTCCTACAATCATCCTATAATTCTTCATATTAACGACAGCTAAAGCAGGAAAAATCAAACTAGAAAAAACAAGATAAACGCCAATCATGCTAACCGAAAACGGGATAACAATTGCAAATAAGGGATAGAATAAAAACGCTCTTTTATTTTTAAAAACCATCCAAGCTATAAACACACTGATAAATATTGGCGCGACAAACATAATATGGCTCCAACTTGTCCAAAGCACTTGCCCTTCCAAAATATCTTTTATTTCTTCCCCGCCACGCGGACTATTCGCAACAAGCAAAAGCCCCATAGACGCGGCTAAAACAAAGGCACAACCAATGAGGGCTTCTTGATATTGACCTGACTTTTTTTCAAGAAAATGGAATATGATAGCGCATAAAATAGCAGCAATAAGTCCTGCTCCTAATCGCCCGTATCCCGCTAAAAGACTATATTCATCAACGAGAATAAATGTCTGAAACGCTATCATCCCTAGCGCCGCAAACTGCGCAACGGCTAAATCAAGAAAGATAATATTTCTTTTCAA
>CALDHI010000116.1 GCA_937941545.1 uncultured Alphaproteobacteria bacterium | reverse complement strand
AACCTATAAATTGCACCTTCTTCCGTCTGGTGTGGTACGTAAGGGGAAACTGTCCATTATCGGAAATGGTGTTGTTGTTGACCCGAAAGCATTGCTTTGGGAGATTGATAAGATACGTGCGCAAGGCATTGAAATATCACCTAAAAACCTAATGCTCGCAGAAAATGCGACGCTTATCTTACCTGTTCACCCTGCCCTCGATGTGGCGATGGAAGAGGCACGCGGTGCCAAGAAAATTGGAACAACAGGGCGTGGTATTGGTATGGCGTATGAGGATAAAGTGGCACGCCGTGGTATTCGTGTGTGTGATTTATCCCACCCTGAATATCTAAAAGAGCGTATTGAACATATGCTGACTTATCACAATGCGTCGTTAAAAGGTATGGGCGCAGATGAGCTGAAGCTTATTGATGTGTATGATGAGCTGATGGGCATGGCAGATGAGATTTTGTCTTATTCTGGTGTGACATGGAAAGTGATTGATGAAGCCCATAAAGCAGGCAAGAAAATCTTGTTTGAAGGCGGCCAAGGTCATTTCCTTGATGTTGATCACGGAACATACCCGTTTGTGACTTCCTCAAATACTGTTGCCGCCCAAGCCGCAGCAGGTGCAGGGGTTGGCTCAAAGAAAATCGGCTATGTGCTCGGCATTACGAAAGCCTACACAACACGCGTAGGATCTGGTCCATTTCCAACAGAATTAACGGATGATATTGGTGAGACACTGGGCAGAAAAGGGCATGAGTTTGGTGTGTCTACGGGGCGTAAGCGCCGTTGCGGTTGGTTTGATGCGGTGCTTGTGCGCCAAGCCATCAAAGTGGGCGGTATTGACGGTATTGCGATGACGAAGATTGATATTCTAGATGATTTTGATGAGATTAAAGTCTGTGTCGCGTATGATTTGAACGGTAAAGAAATTGATTATTTGCCTGCTTCAACCGTGGATCAAGCCAATATCAAGCCGATATACAAGACAATCAAAGGTTGGAAGGGACAATCTCAAGGCGCAAGAAGCTGGGCGGATATCCCTGCGGATGCGGTGAAATATATACGTTATATTGAAGAGTTGATTGAATGCCCTGTGGCTTTGCTCTCAACCAGCCCAGATCGCGATGATACAATTTTGATGCAAGACCCGTTTAGAGCGTAAGTTCTTAGGCCGTATTTACAATAATTAACCATGTTAAGCTTTGATTTTACTTTCAAGGCAAAGCGATTTACACTGTGATTAATAATTTCACGGCGTCTCTCGTCATTTCTTACGAATATCATGGCTAATAAAGATAAAAATAAACAAAATAAGCAGGATCGTGCCGTTAAATCGGAAGGGGATAGTAAACCTTCTAAAAAGGCAAGCGAATCGAAAAAGGAAACTAATTCAATTGCTTTGAATGGTGACTTTTTCCTATACCCAAAAGAGCCGTTACCTTATTTAGATAAAGGCCCAGTTAAAGCGTATAGAGCGCGCATGGGTGGACAACATGGGGCAAATTTATTTGTGCTAATTTGCGACAAGTCTTTAACGCCTCGCTTCTTAAGTATTCCTAAATACTCGAGCATCACGAGCAATAACTTATGTAAACTTGTCGCAACGGGCAAAGTATTTTGGCCTCCAATGCAAGGGGAATGTTTCTGTTTCGTTTACGATGATACAATTGGAATGCCGTTGCTTCATAATCGAGAGGATCATTTAGCGTTTGCTTGGAAACCGGAAACAGTTCTTACTAATATCATCTTACCCGCGATTGATATGCTGACGAAGCTACGTAACAAAGAGTTGGCGCATGGTGAACTATGGTTAGGTAATATGTTTGATGGTGGCGCCGACGCGGCGCAAAAAATATTTTTTGGTGAATGTTTGGCAACACCGGCCTCATCACAACTACCAATGATTTATGAGCCTGTTGAAAGAGCTTTAGCGGACCCTATTGGGCGTGGCGCTGGAGATTCTATCGATGATTTATATTCTTTTGGTATATCTTTGGCCATCATGTTGCGCGAAGAAGACCCGATGCGTGGATTTTCAGACCGTAAAATTATTGAACATAAGCTGGATAAAGGAAGTTACCTTTCTATGCTGGGTAAAGATCGCTTAAGTGGTGCTGTTTTAGAATTGCTACGTGGGCTACTTTATGATGATCCAGAGCAAAGATGGACCGTTGAAGACTTAGAGGCATGGGTTGATGGTCGCCGTCTTAGTCCTAAGCAAGCGCCTAAAAGAGCTAAATCAATGCGCCCGATGATTTTTAAAGGCCAAAAATATCACCGTCCAGAAGTGCTGGCGATGGATTTACATCTGGATACGCATGAAACAATGAAAATTGTTGAGAGTAATGAATTAGGCCAGTGGGTTGAACGGGCGATTGAAGAGAAACTCACCAAAAGCCGTTTGGAGCAAGCTCTAGCAAGTTTGGCCTCTTTTGAACGAGGCGCGAACCATAATGACCGTGTAGCGGTGGTTATATCTCATGCGCTTTACCCTGAAGCAGCAGTTCGCTATCGCGGCATCTTATTTAATCCAGCAGGTTTTGGGAAATATTTGACGCAAAGTTATATATTGCAAAAAGATATGCAGGCTTTTGTGGATGTGATTAAATTTTCTTTTGTTATTCCAATTGTACGCCAAGCGCGCTTGCTGGATAAGGGAACATTAATGGCAGCGTTTGATTTATGTCGCTCTTACATCAAGCAAACTGCGCTAAATGGCGGTATAGAGCGCTGTCTTTATATCATGGATACAGAGGCACCATGTTTAAGCCCGATTTTAGAAAATTATTACGTGCAGTCTTCCAAAGATATGTTGATGGCATTTGAAAATATATGTGAAAAGTCAAAGCCTGATATTTTATTTGATCGTCATATTATTTCTTATATGTCTGTGAAAGACCGCCAAAATATTGACCCTTACGTTACAGATTTATCAGCAAAAAATCGGCATGTAAGAATTTTAGCGCAATTAAAAGTTATTGCGACTATGCAAAAGCGTTGTGAGCTTAAGGGATTGCCGAACTTGGCTAAATGGTTGGCAGGAGAGTTAAAACCTGTTTATGATCGCCTCCATGATAAGAATAGGCGTGATGATGTTTCAAAAAAAATAGAAGGACTTTTAAAAGACGGTAATATCAAGTCAATTGCAGTTATATTAAATAATGAAGCTTTATATTTAAATGATTTAGATCAATTTAAAAAAGGAATTTTGCAATATGAGGGCTTAATTAAAGAGCAAGAACTTATAAATAAAAATCTTAAAAAAGGTAGGTTGTATGGTCAAAACACAGGGCGTCAAATAGCGTCTGTATTATCAATGATTCTCTCTATGGCTATTATGATTTTTTCTGTCTATCAGGTTTTTTCAGGGGGGTAAAATGGCGAAAAAGAAAAAGAAATCAGCGGTGAAAAAGAAAGGCTTACTTTCCAAGTTAAGCCCAAAGGTACTGTTGGTGTTAATCACCGTTGCGGCAGTTGTTATGATGTTTATGGCAGCGGCTATTTTATTTATATTGGGTATGATGCCAACGCTTGCTGCATATTTAACAGATAGAATCCCAGGTAAAAACAAAACCTTGACGATTGGTGCATTGAACTTTGCTGCCTGTTTTTTTTACATGATGAAAATATGGACAAATCCTGTCCCTGAAGATGCTGCGATTAGCTATCTATCAAACCCAACGACTCTTATCATGATTTATGTTGCTGCGCTTGTGGGTTATATGATTAATCATGGTGTAACCGTTGTCGTCGCCTCTATTTTAAAGCAAAAAAGTGAAGCGCGTTTGAATAAAATAGAAGAAGCAAAAGAGCAGCTTGTTGAGCGATGGGGCGTCAAAGTGAATGGAAGAAAGCCCCTAGATATTCATGGTTTTCCTTTAGATAACAGAGAAAATTTTGATAGTTAACGCCTTGTTAACACCGTGCACGCTATACTATATCTGTATAAATATAATTTTATAAGGGCATGTCTTTCATATTGATCGGCATGCTTTTTCACTTTTTGAAGAAATGAAAAATTTTAGATAAATGCTGTATAAATCAAAACAGACATGGAAAAAGAATGAAGACGGCTCGACTGCGGTTGAATTTGCGCTGATTGGTATTCCTTTTATCTTCATGGTGATTGGCATCATTGAAATGGCATTAATGTTTACCTCGCAAAGCTTGCTAGAGGCGTCAACGAACGAAGCCTCACGCCTTATTAGAACGGGCGCAGTGCAACAAGGGGGCGGCGTTGATGCCTTTGAAGATGAGTTGTGTGATTTTGCAAATCTATTAATGGCGTGTGATGAAATTCAATATCAGGTGGATTCCGTTGACTCCTTCCAAGATGCGCAAGATTTTCCTGATGCGTCTTTTGATGATGAGGGAAATTTAAACAATCAAGGGTTTGATGCGGGCGGAGTGAGCGATGTTGTGCTTATACGTATTGCCTATAAATACCCGATTAAAACACCGATGATGCAATTTATATTATCAAACAATAATGATGGTAACCGTATCTTGCTTTCCACTGTTGTATTACAAACCGAACCGTATGAGTTTGAAGATGATTAAATTATTTAGAAATTATATTCGTGATGAGAAGGGGTTGTCTTTTATTGAGACAGCTGTTTTGTTCCCTGTTCTCCTTACGATGATGATGGCGGTTTATGATTTAGGGCAGGGCGTAGTTGTGAACCAAAAAACAGTCTCTGCTTCACAAATTATCGCAGATCTCATAACTCGTCAGGAGGTCGTTGATACGGAAACAGTGACTGATATTGTAAATGCGGGAGAGTTGGCGTTTGCGCCTTATTCGGCTGTACCGTTTGGGTATGATATTGCCAGCATTGAGTTTGACGAAGAGTCAGACCCTATTATTTTATGGCGTATCACTGAAAATATGAGTCAATCGGATGCTGCAATTGATTCTACTGAAGGGTTAGGGGAAGAGGGGGAAGGCGTTGTTGTGGTCAGTGTTCAATATAGCTACGAGCCTTATTTCAGTAACTTCGTCGTTGATAGTTTTAATATGACAGAGCGCGCATTTTTGCGCGGCCGTAAAAGTGCCACAGTGGGCTGTACGGATTGTCCTTAGATAAAGAAAGAGTGGAGATGAATAGTATAAATAAAAAAAATCTCATAACAAAATATTTTCGTCACCAATCTGGTGTTGTTGCGGTGGCATTTGGTCTCATGATTCCTGTTGTTATTGGCGCTGTTGGTATGTCGGTTGATATGTCACAAGCCTATTTGGTGAAGGCACGATTATCAAGTGCGCTAGATGCAGCAGCCTTGGCGGCGGCGGCTAGCGGTTCTGACGATGAAGGTGAAATTCAAGATAAGGTGGACGCTTTTATGGAGGCCAATTATCCAGAAGGGCGCATTGGTACAAAGGTAGATGTGGATATTAGCTTGGATGGGGATGAATTGACTGTGACGGCAACAGCGCGTCTGGAAACCTCCTTCATGAAAATATTTGGCTATGATGAAGTGGATGTCGAAGCCGAAACAATCGTACAACGCGAAGTGCGCGGTTTAGAGGTTGTTATGGTCTTGGATAATACAGGATCAATGAGTACAAATAATAATATAGGAACGCTCAGAAACGCGACAGCTAATTTTATTGAAATCTTGTTCGAAAGTGTGAGTGACCCTGAACTAGTGAAGGTGGGGCTTGTGCCTTATGCGTCTTCCGTGAATGTTGGACCTTATGGTTTAGGCCTAGATCATGACGAAGATGATTACGGTGAAGAGTTTGTGATACCCCCAGAAGATGATGAATATGAAGGCTATTATAATGGTCTCAACCAATATACAGGCAACACATACGGCATTGATGAAGATGATTTAGAATATGATACCAGCCAAAAAGGACAATGGCATGGATGTGTATTGGCCGAAGATAATCCGCTTGATGAAGAAGACCATGAGGGGCCATGGGAAATGTATCGCCATGATTATAATGGACATGATTACTATAAATTTAATGATTACTACTCGCAAAATAGCTCTTATGACTCTACTTATGCGGAAGTCTATAATGCGTATTATGGGCCAAATTTATATTGCCCCGTTCAATCTATTATTCCCCTGACCAGCGATGAGGATACTTTATATGATGCCGCAGCAAATATGACAGCGTCTGGTGCAACCTTAGGGAACTTTGGTATGGCGTGGGGCTATAGAGTTTTATCACCTGCCGAACCTTTCGTAGAAGGGGCGCCTTATGATGACGAACAGTGGGATAAAGTGGCGCTTGTGATGACGGACGGCGTTAATACCATGAGTAATGTTTATTCTGCTTACGGTTTGAGCAACGAGCATAATATTGATGCAGATGATTTAGATGATCGCTTTTCTCAAACTTGTTCCAATATGAAAGAAGAGGGCATCTTGATTTATGCTGTTACATTTGATGATGGCGTTGATACTGATACAAAAGATTTATATCGTGATTGTGCGACAATACCATCTAATTACCATGATGCTCCTGATCAAGAAACCTTAGAAGAGGTGTTTGAGCAGATAGCAAGAGAGTTAAGTAACTTATATATTAAGCAATAGAATACTATTATTTAAGTGTAAAAGTTGTGTAAAAAGATAGAATTTGAATTAATTATTTCCGTAATAGATACAATTTGAGCTTTTTTTAACTCTACCTTAAAAACATATGGTATATTCTAGTATCTATAGGTTCACAAGATTCGTTTAAGCGAACAAACCGAGCCAACTTTAATAACTTAAAAAAGACTATTTGTAACGAAGGAGATTTACACAATGATTAAACTATTAGCTTTAAAAAATACTTATGTTAAAAACGAAGACGGCGCAACGGCGATTGAATATGGCCTGATTGCAGCTGGAATTTCATTGGCTATCGTCGGCGCGGTTTACGTGTTTGGTGGTGATTTGAATGCATTATTCGAAGGTCTATCAACATCACTATCTGGTGGTGAATAAGAACCGATGCACTTTGTAATATAGGTGCGCTCTAATTCATAAGAAAGCCTGTGGCTTTAATATTTAGCAGGCTTTCTTACTTTTTCAAAACTTCATTTCTTATTGTTCCTGATACATCGGGGGCAACAATCAAAAAATTTAAATAGGTCGTTTCTAATGATACTTGTATTCATAGTGACATTTTGCATTATTGTTGCGCTCGGTTTCGGCGCGGCGGCGGCATGGTCAGATTACAAAAACTTAAAAATCCCTAATATATACAGCCTGCTTATTGGCGCGATGTTCATTCCGACGTTCTTATCTGTGACAATATTTGCCCCTGATTATTCTTTCTTTGACTCATGGAAAAGCCACCTTTTATCAGGAGGTATTATGTTCCTGATTACATTCGTATTGTTTTATTTCAAAAAAATAGGCGGCGGTGATGCAAAGCTCATTAGTGTCTTTTCGTTATGGGCGGGTGTGTCTGGCTTAATGCCATTGCTCTTTATTATGGCGATTATGGGCGGTGTCTTAGGCGCTGTTACCTTGGTGGTTGGTAAGTATAGACCTGCAAAAGAAAATTCAATTTTATTAAAGTCACAATGGTTGCTCGGCGCACAAAGCGGCGCGCGCGAAGTGCCTTATGGTATCGCGATATTTACAGGAGCGCTCTTTGCCTTTTGGCAGGCGGGTTATATCCAACCAACAGGTTTAATGGCGTTAGCGCAAGAAACGATGGGATATTAAGACATGAATAAAAATATAGTAATTGTTCTGATTGGTGGTTTTATAATTTCCTTGCTTGTGGCTGTAATGGTCAACGCGATGTTGGGCGGCGGCAAGAAAGACCAGCCTCTTGATACAAAGCGTGTTGAAATTCTGGTTGCGGCAAAAGATTTACCCGTTGGTAAA
>CALDHI010000115.1 GCA_937941545.1 uncultured Alphaproteobacteria bacterium | reverse complement strand
ACATGACACAACGCATCTGCATCGCAAAAATTGCTACGGCACATGGCATTAAAGGCCTCGTGAAATTGCACGTCTATGCCGATGATGCGCAGCTTGCTAATGGCACATTATTTAAGAGTGAGAGCGGCGATAATACGCTTTCACTTATTCTAAAGAATCAAACAGCCAAACACTGGCTGGCCGAAGTTGAGGGCGTGACGGATAGAACCGATGCGGAAAAGCTTCGCGGAATAGAGCTATATATCAATCAATCTGATTTACCCGAAGCCAACCCAGATGAGTTTTATATCGCTGATTTAATTGGGCTCCCCTGCATTGATAAGAACGCCAAGAACATTGGTAAAATTATCGCCGTTGAGAATTTTGGCGCGAGTGACTTGCTGGATATACAACCCGATGGCGGGCAAAGCTTTTATTTACCCTTCACCGATGACACCATATTGGAAATAACGGACACTACTGTAATAATTGAAATACCTGAGGGGTTGTTGGAGTAACAACCAATAAACGTCGTACAGCTAGAACGGCTAACTTCGAATCCATTTCACGACTTTTCATTTATGCTTGTTCTATTGCGTTATCTTTATCTTTTTCGACATCACCCATTTTTTCATTCACTATGCGTTTTGCAACCGCTATAATACTATGTTAAAAGACTGCCATGGCCATAAAATTCAACATCCTTACTTTATTTCCCGATATGTTCCCAAGCATGCTTGGGCAATCTCTTGCGGGTAAAGCGTTAGAGCGTGGTGATTGGTCTTATAATGCCGTCAACATTCGTGATTATGCAACCAATCATCATAAGAATGTTGATGATACACCCTATGGCGGTGGCGCAGGCATGGTGATGCGCGCTGATGTCATTGAGCACACCCTCCTCTCTATCAAAAAGCCATCAAGAAAAATTTATCTTTCCCCACGCGGACGCGTCCTTACTCAAAACTTAGCCAAAGAGCTCTCCCAAGAAGACTGCCTGACCATACTTTGCGGACGTTACGAAGGTGTTGATCAACGTGTTCTTGAGGCACATGAGTTTGAAGAAATCTCTATTGGGGACTATGTTTTAAGTGGCGGAGAACCTGCCGCGCTGATTCTGATGGATGCCATCATACGCCTACTGCCCAACGTGATGGGCAATGCAGAGACGGCGGATAATGAAAGTTTTGGGAGTGCCACGGGCGGATTGCTGGAATACCCTCACTACACCCGCCCTGCGCAATGGATGGATGCGCATGGCGTCACGCATAAAGTGCCCGAAGTTCTAATGAACGGCAATCACGCCCACATTGATGCGTGGCGTAAAGAACAAAGCGAAGCAATTACGAAAAAAGTAAGACCTGACTTATTAGAAGTTAAATTTTCTTGATTTTACAACAGGCGTTAAATCATGAGGTTTTTCAGTGACTAAAAGTGCACCATCCTCAAGATTCGTGCTAACAGGAATGTTATGCACTCGTAGACGTTCAGCGACTTCGTCAATGGAAGCAGAAATTAAAAAACTTTGATGAAAATGATTTGATCCTACAGTATCGCCAGCGCTCTCAGCGTGATTCATATCCATCAATGAGTTCATCGCTATACTTGCGATATAACGCAACCTTAATATAGAGTCAGAAATATCACCTAACACGTGCGGATTCAAAGTACTTTGCAGGGAAGATTTCTGAGTATTGTTAACGTGTATTTTTAACATTGTTTCTGTCATGAGTAGTATTTTCTATAGATATTTAAAAAAAGGGAAAATAACATCACATCTTAATTATGTCAACTAATATATTCTACTTGATTTATACTGCTTACATGCGTATAAACAGTGCAGTTTTTACAGTTAAAACGAAATAGAGGCTGCCTTCTGACGTGTTCAGTTGATTATCGAGCCTCCTATAATATATTAATAAACAAGGACAATAACATGAATATATTAGAAAAATTTGAAGCTAAACAAAGTGAAAAGTTTCTTAGCGAACATAACATTCCAGATTTTAACCCAGGGGATACAGTGCGTGTAAACGTGAAAATTCGTGAGGGTACACGTGAGCGTGTGCAGGCTTATGAAGGCGTATGTATTGGTCGTTCTGGTACAACAGGGCCAAATGCAAGCTTTACAGTGCGTAAAATCAGTCTTGGTGAAGGGGTTGAGCGTGTGTTCCCTCTTCTTTCTCCTCGTATTGATTCAATTGAGCTTGTGCGTCGCGGCTCTGTCCGTCGTGCGAAACTTTACTATCTTCGTGATCGTCGTGGTAAATCAGCGCGTATTACAGAGCGTACAACAGGCCATGGTTTGGAAGTTGTAGATATTGAAGAAAAGAACAAAGTGTCTAAAACTCAAAAAGCAGCAAACAAAAAAGCAGCGAAAAAAGAACAACGTGCTGAAAACAAGAAAACAGAAGAAAAGCTAAAAGCTGATAAAGCCGTAGCGAAAGAAGCTGAGAAAAAAGCAAAAGCAGCGGAAGCCGCCGCTGCTGCAGCCCCAGCAGAAAACGCATAGGGTTAAGCCTTAAGTAATTTAACTTATAATTAAGAAACGTCCTTCGGCTGGCCGATCTGACGGTTCTAAAAACAAAAAAGCGCGGATCATATGACCTGCGCTTTTTTATTACCGAAACTAGTCCCCACTATATGATGTTCAAGTAATAATTCTGTTTTGTTTTAATTTGAAAAAGATTTAATCAAATATGGGATTATTGTTGTATCAACTTCATTGGCCTTATAAGCCAATGTGCCAACAAGAGCACAAGCAGACACAGCAGTAAATCCAACCACTGCTTCAGCTATTGATGACGATTTAGACGCAGGTGTCGACCAGTCAAATTCTTCTAGTCTATGAGGGAGGTTTTGCTTCCCACTCTGTAAATCACCACTCCCATGAAAATATAAAGTCATTTTATTACCCCTAAGTATAAATTAATTTTACACAGAATATACTTTTATGTAAATTATGTCAAATATTTTTTTGGCTTAATAAGACTGAACACTAACAAATAATTTTCAAAAGCTATCCTTGTGACAGTCATTCACTTTAAATAAAGGAAAATACTATGGCATTAGCACTTACAGCAGCAATGAATGAAGCCGTTTTAGGCGGCCGCGGTGACGGTGGCGGCATCACACCAGATAATGGACAAAACCCCACTTTTGACCTAGGCATCTAGAATATTCAACTATAATTTAATAAAGGCCTTTCACGAGGCCTTTTATTTTGCCTTTATTCCGTTGGGCGCTCCACCGTGAAGCTTTCGCCGCAACCGCAACGCCCTACTTCATTTGGATTCTCAAACGTAAAACCACTTTTCAGCTTGTCTTGTTCATATCCGACCACCATGCCAAATAACATCCAGCTGTGCATTTTGGGGATATAAAGCACCGCACCATCGGTTTCCAACTTATCATCTTTCGATAAATCTTCCTCCATCGCATGCTCCATCTTATAACTATGCCCTGAACACCCCGTCGCGCCAATAGACAGGCGCAGACCCAACGCCCCGTCTTTAAGCGCAGTTTTAGCTTTGATCTGCACAATGGCTTCATCAGTCATTTTAATCGGGTTCATATTCAGTTGCCTCAGGTTCAATAGCGTCCTTGCGTCTGCACGCATGACGGCTCTTTTTAATTAAGTAAACATGTTCAGTTGTAACTTCGCCGTTTCCGCCATCATGGATGGATCCCACGTTGGATCCCAAACAATATCAACATCAACATGACGCACACCTTCAATCGGCATAAGGGCACTTTGCACCCATCCGGGCATTTCTTGCGCCACAGGGCATGCGGGAGACGTCAATGTCATCTCAACATAAACGTCATTATCTTTATTAATATCAATTTTGTAAATCAGCCCAAGTTCGTAAATATTCACAGGGATTTCTGGGTCATAAATTTCCTTAATCGCCGCGACACATTTAGCGGTCAACGCATGTTCAGATAACTCAACATTGGGTGGCTCCGCCAGCTCATCATAGGATTCCTCATCCCCACCAAGTGCATTTTTGATCATTTCTTCATCGGCTACATGTTCCATTAGGCGAGCATCTCCTGTGCTTTTTTCAATCCAGTTATCAGCGTATCTACATCCGCTTTATTATTATACAACCCCAATGACGCGCGCACCGTGGCATCAACACCAAAGCGTTCCATGAGCGGCATACAACAATGATGCCCCGTACGCACAGCCACATGGCATTGATCCAATATCATCGCGATGTCACTAGCATGCGCCCATTGCGCCGTAAATGACACGATAGAGACTTTATCTTTCACATCACCATAAATTGTTAAACCACTAATTTCATTTAATCTTTCACGCATATATGTTAGTAGGCTCGCCTCATACGCATCAATCGTTTCAAGATCAATTTCAATCATAAAATCTATAGCCTCGCCCAGCGCGATCACTTCTGCAATCGCAGGTGTACCCGCTTCAAATTTAGCCGGGGCGTCTTTGAAAGTTGTTTCAGATTTAAAGCTGACCGTCTCAATCATGTCGCCACCGCCTTGATACGGGGGCATTGAATTAAGCAAGTCTTCCCTGCCCCACAACACACCAATACCGTTCGGCCCATAAATTTTATGACCAGTGAAGGTGAAGAAATCACAATTTATCCTCGCAACATCCACAGACTTATGTACAACGGCTTGCGTTCCATCAATCAGGATTTTGATATCTGGGTTATAAGTTTTGACCTCATTTATGACCCGCGCTACATCATTAATAACACCCGTAGCATTTGATATTTGTACCAAACCAAGGAGTTTTGTCTTATTGGTCAGCAGAGATTTTAGCGCGTCATAATCGAGCGTTGCATCATCCAGAACAGGAATAAATTTAATTGTGAAGCCAATCTTTTTTGCCAGCAATTGCCATGGCACGATGTTGGCATGATGCTCCATTTCACTCAGGATAATTTCGTCACCAGCCTTCAGATTAACATTTCCCCAACTTGCGGCCACAAGGTTAATCGCCTCAGTTGTGTTACGCGTAAAGACAATTTCATTCTCGCTTGGCGCATTAATAAAGTTTTTGACCTTAAGACGCACCGCCTCATATTTTTCAGTCGTTACTTGAGAAAAGTTATATAAC
>CALDHI010000114.1 GCA_937941545.1 uncultured Alphaproteobacteria bacterium | reverse complement strand
TCAGGAGAAATAACGCGCACGCCATCTTTTGTTTTTTTCGTTGTGGGGGTGGCTTTTATTAAAGTTGGCTTCACCAACACACCGCCATTCACCATGGAGGACGCCGCCGATACAAGTTGTAAAGGCGTCACCGCAACACCATGACCAAATGCCGCCGTCAGCGTATCAATGTCACGCCATGGCGTTGGCACGAGCGGACTGCCAATTTCAGAAATTTCGAATTCAGGTGCATCTAACAAGCCCAAATCTTTATAAAAACTTTTCAGCTCATCCGTGCCCACGGCCTTACCCATCATCGCCGAGCCAATATTAGATGAATGAATAAAAACTTCTGGTAGCGTTAAAATACGTTTTTCAGAATGGTAATCACGAATTTTATGACGCCCCAATACCATCGGCTCACGCACGTCAAAGCGTTGCGCCATATTGCCATTGTTTTTTTCAATCATCGCCGCCGTTGAGAAAATCTTAAAAGTAGACCCCAACTCATAAACACCTAAACTAAAACGATTAAATTTATTTCTATCTTTTGTATCGGCAAAATCATAAGGCGTATAATCAGGCAAAGATACCGCCGCCAAAATCTCACCCGTATTTACATTCATCACTAGGCCTGCGCCCGCCTTGGCCTTAAACTTTTTAATCGTGTTGGCGACCTCACGCTTCACAACATGTTGAAGGCGCACATCTAAACTTAATTCAACCGAGCCACTTCCTTGCGTTAAAAGCTTATTGAAGCTTCCTTCAAAACCAGATAACCCCTGCCCATCTACACCGCTTGCCCCCACAAGGTGAACAGCCAATGGGCCTTGCGGATAAATGCGGTTCATTTCTTCTTTAAAATTTAATGCAGGATGCCCTAGATATAAAATCTTCTCTTGTTGGTTTGGCGTAATATTACGCTTAATCCAAACAAAGCGTTTTTTACTTTGTAATTTTTTTAATACCGCCCCATAGGACAAATCAGGGAATATTTTTTTCAGCTCTTTTGCTGTTTGCGCAGGGTCTCTTACATATTTTGCATCGGCGAATAAGGAAGCCGTCTTAAGCGAGCGTGCCAAAACGACGCCGTTACGGTCTACGATATCGCTTCTAATCGCCTCGTCTTCCAACTCAACAACTTTTTCGTATGACACTTCTTGTGCGTCGTTATGCAACATTCCTTGGATGATGGATAAATCCGCCGCGCGTGCCACAACAATAACGTAAGCAATAACAAAGAAGGTTGAAATCAAAATCAAACGCCCACGCGCTTGCTCTAAATTCGTTTGCTTTGTTCCATTCATGTGAACTTTATGACGGCAATGCACTCTCATTCTTGCGTCCCCATAATGGCATAAAAGCTATCACCGCTTTCGGCGTTTTGGATGACATCATCTTTTTGTACTTTGGCTTTTTTCGTGTTCGCGCCCACTTGTTGATACAAATTCTTTGGTTTCATTTGCGGGATGACGGGCATGCGCGGTTCAGGGATAGAATCGCTTGGCTTAATAAACTCAACCTTATCTGCCTCAACGGCATCAATGTCTAAATTCTGAAGCGTTAAGCGCTCTAGGCGTTCAGGGCGATTTAGGTAATCCCATTCCGCCGTTAAAATACGGTAGGACTCGTGCTCTTGCTTTAAGGCTTGCTCAACCGTTGCCAAATCCTGCTCCGCACGTTGCACAGACTGGCTTGTTTTGAAAAGAAGCGAGCCGATAAACACAGCAAAACCAATTAATAATAATCCTGACAGACGAAACATTATTGCACCCCGCCTTCATTAGATGCCCATGCGGGCGCATCATTACGATACGCCACACGCATCTTCGCAGAACGTGAGCGTACATTCTCACTAATTTCTTCTTCACTGGCTTCTATCGCTTTGCGCTTTTTCAACACAAAACTAGACAATCGTGTATCAGATATTTTGGGCGGTGCATGGCGTGAGTTATTGGCGACATAGCCACTGCGCTCATACATAAAGCTTTTGACGATACCATCTTCCAAAGAATGGAATGCAACAATAACTAAGCGCCCCGCTTCTTTCAGCAATGATTCAGAGGCCTTCAAACCGCGCTCTAATTCACCAAGCTCATCATTCACCGCGATACGCAATGCCTGAAACGTGCGCGTGGCAGGGTCAATTTTATCTTTTGGTTTTCTTGGGGCGGCCAAGCGCACTATATCCGCCAGCTCATTCGTTGTTTCAATCGGGCCTTCCTGACGCGTCTCAACAATGCGTTTTGCGATACGGCGCGATAAACGCTCTTCCCCGTATTTATAGATTAAATTCGCCAGCGGCTCTTCATCCATCGTATTCACGATATCCGCCGCGGTTTCACCCGATTGCGCCATACGCATATCAAGCGGCCCATCAAAACGGAAAGAAAAGCCACGCTTCGCTTCATCAATTTGCATAGAGGATACACCGACATCTAAAACAAACCCATCAACGTGACTAAAGCCTTGTTTCTTCACCAACTCCAGCGCATCGCCAAAACATCCTTGAACAAAGATGAATCGTTCGCCAAATTCTTTTTTAAATTCTTCTGCCACTTTAATGGCATTAGGATCACGATCAATCGCGATCACTGTGCAATTTGCAGATGTCAAAAATGCGCGACTATACCCACCTGCGCCAAATGTACCATCAACATAAACTTCACCATCTTGAGGGGATAACGCACGCAACACTTCATTCATCATAACGGGGTAATGAGCATTCATTATTTCCTCCCTCCATCATGAGCACCTTTTGGAATAGTTAGGCCTTTTGATTGCACAGCTTGACGCGCCACATCGCGGCGTGATTCAAAACTCTCTGGTGTCCATATTTGAAACTTCTTACCCATACCCACAAAAGTGGCCTTTTCATCAAATTGCGCAAACTCAATCAAATCTTTGGGTAACACAATGCGCCCATCGCCATCCATAGAAAGCTGAACCGCCGTTCCAAAGATTGACGTTGCCAAATCATCTTGCTCAGCAGAGAATAAATCAAAATCATCAAGGCGCTTGCCAATTTCCTGCATATAAGACCACGCAAAACCTTCAAGACATTGATGAATATTTGAGCGGAATAAAACCACACCCTGAAAAGACTCTTCTGACAATTCGCCACGGAAAGACGCAGGGATCGACACGCGCCCCTTTTTATCAATCTTATTGTGATGCGTTGACAAAAATAATGTCATGCAGAGATATTCCCTATAAACTTTAAACCCGATAGTTTTGAACTGTGATTTATCGACCTATAAACCAAATACGCGCCCCATATTCGCCCTTCATGGAAAAACATGGATATATATGGGATACCATGGGAAGCATACGCGGTCAAATGAGTATTGAGCCCTTTTGTGCTTCATTCACAGTTATTTAAATTATTTAATTATGCAGACGCATAACTGCTATGAAATTATGTCAACACAAGGGATATTTAGTTTCCGTAAGGTTAGAAATATCCCCTGCATGGCAGATTTTCTTTAAGCCTTTGTTTTAATTGAAAAAATATTTGACAAGCTCGCCTTTATGGCGTATTACATAATCACAGAAAGAATTAAACGATTATATGTACAACTGTGTAAGGGGAAAAACACAATGACTGCACTGCTCATAATGGCATTATCTATCAATGGTGGTTTATACGTCGGAACAATTGCGTTTTCGGCTTTATCTACCGAAAATGAATCAGAAGCCAACTAATACCATAAAAATAATAAGGCTTAGACGCTCATGTAACCGTGAAGTGAACTTAGCCATCCTAACAGGGATAAAAAACGCGCGATAAATCAATCGGGCGTTTTTTCTTTGGGGCCGTTAAAATTAGAGAAAGAGGAACCGCGTAGCGCGTGTACGCGCCTGAGCGTTTTAAACAAGCGTCCTCGCGCTTGCGCGCATTACGGCTCTTTTATAATTTTCTTTCTGACTAGGCGCAAACGACGACAGGTAGGCTGCCTAGCTTAGGAGTGCCGCAACACCGTCAGGGAGAAAATTAAAATGTCAGAAGGCCTATAAGCCGGGTTCTGTTTAGATAACCATTCATCTAGGATATTTGTTACCAAATACCTCAAGCGCTCTACCCGAATGACGAGTGGAAAACACACCCATGTGCCATTCCTATTTGAGCTTGCTTCTGGTGGGGTTTACACTGCCGTCTCTGTTACCAGAAACGCGGTGCGCTCTTACCGCACCTTTTCACCTTTACTTAATAAAAGCCCTCAATCCGCAAGCGGAAGGAGGCACTCATGTCGTCAGATTCTGTTATAAATAACAGCGTCCTCGCGCTTGCGCGCATGACGGCACTTCTACTAAGAAGTATATTCTCTGTTGCACTTTCCATGGGCTCGCGCCCTCCGGACGTTATCCGGCACCATGTTTTCGTGAAGCCCGGACTTTCCTCGGGGCAAGCCCCACGATTATCCAGCCTTCTGACAGGTTGGTTATATTGTTTATTGAAGGAATACACAATATAAAAAGAGGCTCAGGCAGGCAAGCCCGCTACGCTTTGTTAAGTAAGAGGCTCAGGCGGGCAAGCCTGCTACGCCATGCCTTTGAAAATACTATTCAGTCTTGAACGGGTTAAATCACAAATTTGACATTGGGTATTGTTTTCAAAAACTTCGGGAACGTAATGACGTTGAAAGGCGATGAGGGTTTTTGGTTTATCTGTCATATCATAACCAATTTTAGAGAGCGCTTCATAGACGTCTCCCTCATACGCCTCCTCTTCTGTAGGCCAAAATCCAATGCCCGCTTGCGCTAAATCCTCCCAAGGAAATAACTCCCCAGGGTCATCTTTACGGGTTGGGGCAATATCGGAATGTGCCAGCACATGTTTGATATCGTGACGTCCTAAGATTTCTTGTGCGAGTATTTTTATACTCTCAATTTGCGCATTAGGAAATTTATGATACCCCCATTCATGCCCTTTATTCACCAATTCAATCCCGATTGAACGGGCATTTATTTTATCTTGCCCTTGCCAACTTGATACGCCCGCATGCCATGCGCGTTTATCTTCGATAACATGACGATAAACTACACCCTCTTCATCAATTGTATAATGCGCACTAACTTCACTCTTGATATCCGTCAATCTATCCAATGCGGCTTGCGCGGTTTGCATACCTGTATAATGAAAGATTAAATACTCAATCGCACAACCGCCACGCGTATCAAAGCTGGGGCTTGGCATTTCAATTATTTTCATCGCACTTCCTTTACTTTTAATAAGATAATAAGCCCGACAACCCAAAAGCCGATAATGCTCACCATGCCAGCTTGTTGCGTATGAAAGATGCTGGTCATGACACCAAAGGCAATGGGCCCTAAGAATGATATCGACTTACCTGTAAACGCATAAAGCCCATAGGTTTGCGTCAACATATGCGGCGGGGATAATTTTAAAATCATCGTACGGCTGGCCGCCTGAACAGGCCCCATGAAAGTTCCCAGCCCCAGCGCCAACAATAAAAAGGCCGTCTTGCTTTCAATCATCAGAATCACCGCGCCAATAATTATTAAGCCAATCAGCGAAATAACAATCGTTTTCTTTGAGCCAATCCAATCATCAATAAACGCAAAACCAAATGCCCCTAACCCTGCCGTCACATTCAAGCCAATTGCAAACAGTAAGATTTCAGTAAAATCCATACCAAATTGACCCGCCGCATAGACACCGCCAATCGCAAAGAGTGTCACCAGACCATCACGATAAATCGCGCTGGAAATTAAAAATGTCACAAGGTTCTTATGGTTTTTTATATTGCGCACACTAACCGCTAATTGACGCAAGCCTTTGGACAAGGCCTCCAGTGCGGGCAATTTCTTAATCTCAACATCTTTCGTAAAAATAAAGAGCGGCAACATGAACACAAAAAACCACAAAGCAATAAAAGGCCCCGCTATTCGTATATGTTCAAAATTATCTTTAGGTACAGGAAATAAAGGTGCCATATCCCCCAACCCGATAAAGCCAAATAGCGTAATCGCCAACGCGCTCAATCCGCCTAGATACCCAAGCCCCCATGCCCAACCAGATACACGCCCCACCCGCTCAGGGGAGGCAATATGAGGGAGCATGGCATTATAGAATACTTGGCTAAGCTCCAACCCTATATTGGCGATAACGACCAAGGATAAAATAAGAATAACATGACTGGTGGAGGCATCAGGCATTGCAAACCACAGCAACGCACACGGGACTATGCACAATACGGACAACCAGAAAATCCAACTTTTACGACTGCCTGAATTATCCGCAATCGCACCCAATAACGGCCCAAGAAAGGCAATGAAAAATCCACTAATACCAATCGCGAAGCTCCATTGAGCGCTCCCTATCGTCTCATCGCCGACAACCTCACGCGCGAAATAAACGCCGAAGATAAAGGTAATAATCACCGTACTAAAGGCCGTATTCGCCCAATCATACAAGCACCAAGAAAAGACAGATTTTTTAGATTGCGTAATATTCATGAAAACAAGTTTATCTCGTACAGAACATAGTTTCCAGTACTCACTTAAATATCGAAATTATATTCCACCACCATAACTATATATTTTAAAAGCATTTGGTGTACGGAATTGACGGAGAAAATAATTGACGACCATCAGGTAAGTTCATTTCATAACTACCATCTACTAATTTTTTAACTCCATTACCAGCAGGATTAAACTTAGTTGTTATTGCTGATGGGTCTTTAGGCCTAAGCTTTGGCGGCTTAGGTCCAAATACTCCCATTATATCACCAGAGTTTTCTGTCATGATAATCATCCTTACTTTAATAGATACTTAACAGAACTAAGCTACATCAACATGTAACGAAGTCAACATATTAAACGAATATATAGATATGAAATATATACTCTTACTCGCCTTAATACTGACCCCGCTCGCTTATGTGAGCTTCATCAAACAATCGAAAGGGATGGACGTGGCCACCACCATTAAAACGACTAAACCTGACAATCTGCCCATTGCCACACTCGCTGGGGGGTGCTTTTGGTGTTTGGAAAGTGAATTTCGGGCGCTAAACGGTGTTGTTTACACAATATCAGGTTATTCTGGTGGAGAGATTGATAATCCCACCTATCAAGACATCACCACGGGCAAATCAGGTCACGCGGAAGTCACAGACATTTATTATGACCCAGACAAAATTACTTACCGTGAATTATTAGATTATTTCTTTATCAAAGCCCATGACCCAACACAATTAAACCGTCAAGGCGTGGATAGAGGGACGCAATATCGTTCTGCCATCTTTTATCATGATGAAGAACAGAAGAAAATTGCGCAGAAAGCCATTGCGGAAATAAACGCCAAGAAAGTCTGGAAAGATAAGATTGTGACAACCTTAGAGCCCTTATCAAAGTTTTGGCCCGCAGAAGACTACCATCAGCAATATTACGAAAAATATGAACAAGCCAATGGACGTCCGCACATCAGAGTGCTATTAAAGGAAAAAAGATGAAGCATTTAGATGATTACAAACACAAAAATAACGAAGCAGGCTATCTCCGCTTGGACAGATAAGTATTTTACGAATACTAAGAATTCTCTCACCACTCCCCCTATTGTGACCTATGGTATCTTTGTGCGCAGGCCAACTATGATGGCCTCAGCTTTGGCTATCAATTGGCTAAAGGATGTCGCCAAAGAGCAACAATTCACCATAGATATAAAAACAAATTTTAATGAAGGCGATTTGGTTGGTGCGGGTGATCCTATGCTCTATATTACAGGTCGAATGGATAATCTGGCTGAATTAGAAACTCATCTATTACAAATGATTGGCGCCCCCAGCGTCGCCGCCGTAAACGCGCATGATATGTGCCTCGCCTTACCTGATATTGCCTTTTTAGCCATGGATGCCCGCCATTGTGCAGGTATGGAAATGGCAGAAATGATGGCCTATGCCGCCAGCGTCGGCAGTGACGCCGCCAAAAAGCACGGCGCAAAAGGCTTTATTGGTAATGCCACAGATGCCACGGCGCATTATTTTGACAGTGAGTTCGGCCTTGGTACGATGCCGCATGCCTTCATTGGCGCGTATGATACAACCCTCGAAGCGACGATAGCCTTCAGGAAAAAACACCAAGATACGCCTCTTACCGTGCTGGTTGATTATTACGGGCAAGAAATCAAAGATACATTGGAGGTTTGCCATCATTTTAGTGACTTAGCCGAGAGTGGTACTCTTTCCATTCGCCTTGATACGCATGGCGGACGCTACCTTGAAGGGCTAGATCCACAAAAATCCTACGCTGTACTCGAAAGAAACGCACCCGAAGCTTTCCGAGGATACCGCTCCGAAAAAGATTTAAAGCACTTAACGGGAACAGGCGTTTCCGCAGCTGCGATTTGGTTTATGCGCGAAAATTTAGATAAAGCAGGATTTAAGAACGTGAAAATTGTTGCTTCGTCTGGTTTTAATACGGAGAAATGCAAAGTGTTGGCAAAGGCCAATGCCCCGATTGATATAATTGGCACTGGGTCTTTTTTACCGACCATTTGGTCAGAGACTTATGCCACCGCAGATATTATTTGTTATGATGGAAAATTCAAAATTAAATCAGGACGTGAATTTTTGATTAAAGATTATCAAACACGCTATGGCGATAAACAACCTGAACTCACGACCAACTAAAATTACTTTTTTTCATCTTGTAAATGCACATATGTTTCGGCGTAGCGTTTAGATAAATAATCCCCCGCGCTTATGGCCTCTTGCGCATCTGGCGCGGCAACGTTTGTGTCATAGTTGGGGTTGAAAAATAACGGGATGGATAAACGCTCCTTATCGCCGCCAATAACACGGTGCAATGTGGCGACGACTTTTCCACCCGTCCACATCTCCAGCATCTCACCAAAATTTATCACGAAAGTTGCTGGCTTGGCGGACAATGACCTCCAACTGCCATCGCGCATTTTAACCTCAAGCCCCGCCTGCCCATCCGTTGCCAGCAAAGTGAGACAGCCATAATCCGTATGCGCAGCAATACCAAAATCATTTTCTGTCGCTTCCGTTGGGCGCTCTGGGTAAAAATTTCCACGTAACAGCGCCATCGGCTTACTAAATTTATCGACAAAGAAATCAGGGTCAGAACCGATAGAAACCGCAATGCCTCTTAAAACATCTAAAGCAACAGCGCGCGCGTTTGCAAAATATGTTTCAATTTGATTTTGAAATCCTTCTGGTAACGCAGGCCAATAATTGGGGGCGTAGACAGATAAATGTGCCTGTGCATCATCGTGAGCCACTTCAACACCGCAATCAAAAACTTCTTTATAATCAGGGTTTGCATTAGGGTTCACTTGCTCTGATCGTGATCCACCCCACCCACGGTTTGATCCTGTTGCGGACATATCAACGGCTTTTTTAGCCGCGGATGATTGCTTAAAAAAATTACGATACGCCGCCAGTGTTTTTTGCACCTCATCAGAAGATATATCTGTATTAGTCAGCGTTAAGAAACCAATATTCTCAACTGCATCACGCACTTGTTTCAGCGTTTCTGGATCACGCTTTGCCAAAAGTTTTGCATCAATTTCAGGTATCATAATCAACTCTATATTATTTAAAACCTACCCCTAAGTAACAAAACACAGGCCTTAGAGCAATAAGTTAATGTAATTGCCCTTATTGCACACTCGATAGCTTGACAGTTACGCCAATATTACAATAATGATGTTTAAATACGTGAAGACATAAGTGAACCATTGGGGAGAAGATTAAATGAAGAATGCATTAATTTTACATGGGCTTGCGGATATGGAAGAATATTATGAAATGGACTTCCCTTCCCCCTCCAACGCCCATTGGCTTCCATGGCTTCAACAGAAATTTTTGCGCGAAGATATTGTTTGCCAGACACCAGAGTTAGGGTGTGGATTTAAGTCAACTTACAAAGATTGGAGCTCTATTTTTCCCCAATTTAAGATAAATGAAAATACGAGTATTGTTGCGCACTCCATGGGATGTGGCTTTATTCTTAAATACCTATCACAAAATAAAAACATTAAGATTGATAAGCTTATTCTAGTTGCCCCATGGCGTGACTTAAAACAAGAACATGGCGATTTTTTACAATGTACACTTGCCACCGACCTTAAAAATCGTACGAGCGAAATCCATGTTCTTTATTCAACAGATGAAGAGGTTCATGGCATTAAAGAAGTCTCTGAAAATCTACGCGCTTTATACCCAAGCCTGACCTACCATGAATTCAAAAACAAAGGGCATTTTTGTCTTGGTGATTTAGGAACAGAAGAATTCCTAGAGCTTTGGAATATCTGTCACGGATAAAGATATGCGTTTTTTGCATGTAAGTATTGACTTATACGCATTTCTATCTTACTTTATATTTAACAATAAAAAATATATAGGGAGAAGAATATGAACGCACTTTCGGCACGAAGGCGGTTTCAATCCGCCATAAACAATTTAGAAATCAACTTTTATTATGTGAGTGGTCGTGCCATTGACCCAAATACTTTTAAACTACCTAAGCCAGAAAATGCTGGCCCCATTCGAAGCAACATTACAGAGCTTGTTAATCACGCTACAAATTATCTTCATTCAAACATTATTGAGAGTGCCATTGATAAAGCCTTAACAGGCGATCATGCGCCAAAGCCAAGCGGAACAGATATTTTAAAAGCTGTTGCGCCCACTTTTACACGATACGCCGCACAAATTTTAAAAACCCCATTAGGAATGACCGGTGCAGTTGCCCTATGTGGTGCGGCCATCATGATGAATCCACAGGTGCGTGGGGACGTGACAAAGATGTTAGACAATACGGCAACAATAACAGCGCAGGCAACCGATATGATTGGGAAGAAAATTATTGATAACATCTCACCGACGTTACCAATAAACCTCGCAATCATCCCTACTTTCGAATTCTTGAAAAGTTAAATTTTATGAATGTTTTTCAACCATCAGCTTTTTAATCTCACTAATAGATTTTGCTGGGTTCAGATCTTTTGGACACGCGTTCGTGCAATTCATAATTGTATGACAACGGTATAATTTGAATGGGTCTTCAAGCTGATCAAGTCTCTCGCCCGTTGCTTCATCGCGTGTATCCGTTATCCAACGCCACGCATTTAACAATACGGCTGGCCCCATGAATTTATCAGGATTCCACCAATACGACGGACAAGAGGTTGTACAACAAAAACACAAAATACAGCCCGCAGGGCCTTTCCCATCGCTACCATTTAATTTTTGCGCGTCTTCTGGGCTTTGTAAGCGCTCACGCGTTGGCGCAGGGCTGTCTGTTTTCATCCATGGCTCAATACTCGCATATTGCGCATAGGCATGATTAAGGTCAGGTACCAAATCCTTAACCACTGGCATGTGAGGTAGGGGCGTTATTTTCACGTCTCCCTTCACTTCATTGATCGGAGTTAAACACGCAAGGCGATTACGCCCGTCAATATTCATCGCGCACGACCCGCAAATTCCTTCACGGCAAGAGCGACGGAAAGTCAGCGTACTGTCCACCTCATCCTTGATATGAATGATAGCGTCCAAAACCATCGGGCCACATTCATCAAGATTGATGTTATATTCATCCATACGCGGATTTTCATCTTCGTCAGGATTCCAGCGATACACAGAGAAATTCTTAACGTTATCGCCCCCATTGGACGCGTCAAAACGCTCGCCTTTGGTTACTTTTGATTTTTTCGGTAATGTAAATTTTGCCATGAAAGTAATATATAGGGTTTAACCTAAAAAAAGAACTAAAAAATCAGAAAATTATTATTGACATAAGCGGTTTCCCAGCCTAGCTATATCCTTAAAATAAAGCTATAGTCCCTTTTTAATAAACCATAGAAGTTCTACGCATGAAATATTTTCACTTCTTTTTTGATAGAAATATCTTTGAGCGCATCATTATCTATATCGCGTTGTCTTATTTTGCGACAACGTTTGTTTTTGAACTTATTTTGGGTGAAGCCAGTTTTGGACAAACAAAAAATAGACAATGGGTCTTTTATGGCTTTTTGGCCTTAGATTATCTGATCTCATTTCGAAAAGTGATCAATATAAAATTTTCTCTAAACGCGTGCTCTTTGTTCGCTCTCTCTTTATTTATTATGATTGCCCATGGTTTGGTCGTGGGGGCGTATAATGGCAACAATACCTTAACGCTTTTAAATGATACAATTCCGATGTTGATGATTGCGTTAAATATCTTGAGGATGCAATCAAGCGAAGAGACCTCAAAAGAAATTGATTTTCATTTCATACTAAAATCTGTTGCTATCATCACCTTAACCAGTGCTTTTTTTGCCGTCATAATAGGAAATGGCGCGATTGGTAATGGTACGATTATTATCCCCTTACTCTTAACAGCCTTAATATATTTAAAGCCAAAGCCCAAATATTTATATTTATTTGCGGCTATTTACGGCGCCATTATTTTAACTGACCTAAACCGTACTACTATTTTATTTTTAATATTAGTGTTTTCACTATATCTGCCTTTCACATTAATAAAAAGGCCTGGATTAGCCATTTCTTCTATCTTGCTTTTAGCCGTAAGCTTGACGAGCTTTTTCTTCATCTTGCATGAAGATACACAAACCTATCGCCGTATCACAGGTATCGCTCATATTGACCTTAACGCACGAAAAGGCTCCATTGGAGAGCGCCAAGCTGAACAAGATGCCGTTAATGAGAAGCTGGAAAAATCAGGCACAACGGCACAATTAATAGGATTAGGCTTTGGCGCCGTCTACGAATTTAGATCAACTCATATGTATGTCAAAGATTATGGACATGCGCATTATAGCTGGGTTTTATTTAAGCTACGCTATGGGCATATGGGTTATTTATATTTAGGGATATTT
>CALDHI010000113.1 GCA_937941545.1 uncultured Alphaproteobacteria bacterium | reverse complement strand
CCCGTTGGTAATAATCATCATAGGTTTGGACGCTTGCCCCTTCGGGGATAATCATCACGCCTTCTTTTTGGGTGAGGGCGGTAATAATGCCGCCTAATAACAACAGCAAAATCCCAAAATGAGTGACGATCGTTCCTGCTTTTTTTCTATTCCACGGGCTAAAGAAAATGAATTTAATTGTTAAGGAAATGAAGATAAACGCAATTGTTGCAACGCCGCCAGGGGTGGGGATAGGGCCAATCCATAGAATAAGCGAGCTAAAATATTTCGCGCTGGCATCATAAAGTCCTAATTCTTTTTGAGTAACTGTACCCATCACAATCAAAAACATCAACCATGGTAAGGTGTAAAAAAGGATATCAGGCTTTGCAAAAAACAAGGCAATCTTGCGCAATAATCCTTTTAAGGGTGTGACAGGTCTCATGCCCTTATTTATAGGGGATACGTACGATTTTTCAATCGAAAACGCGCAATAAAAGGATTACGTATTTTGGCTCTTGATTAACGCGTCGTTGGTACGTCGCTGGCGCTCCATCATCATCTTGATAAGAGCGCGTATCATCGGATCGCACAGACGGATTTTAATATCTAAAACATCAGGCGTAATCTTAATAACGGTTGTTTCCTCTAAGGCGGTGACGGTCGCTCCATAGTCAGAGCCTTTGAATAAAGCGGTTTCGCCAAAGATTTGGTCTTCACCCAATTCAGCCAGCTCAACATCTTTTCCCTCTTTATCAATAGAAACCCGAACGCGGCCACTTTCTATTAAATAGGCCTCCATCGCGGGATCTCCCTGCTCAATGATGGCGCGCCCTTCGGGATAGATAAATGTTTCAAGTGCTTCATCCATAATCTTATGCCTTTGCTGTCACAGGAAATTTCTTCGCGTAATATCTTAAAACCATATACCCAAGGGCCGCAGCAACGGCAGACGCCATTAAAATACTTAAACGCACTTGTGACACAACATCTTGGTCTTCAAAGGCGAGAGAGCCGATAAACAAGCTCATGGTGAACCCGATACCCGTTAGGACAGACAGTCCATAGACGTGTCCCCATTTTAAGCCTTCTGGTTTTTGACATATTTTAAGTTTCGTTCCAACCCATATGAAGCTAAACACACCCAATTGCTTACCCAGTAATAGCCCTAGGATAATTCCAATCGGCAAGCTTTCGGCAAAGATGCTTGGCGTAAAGCCCGCCAGGCTTAATCCCGCGTTGGCAAACGCAAAGACAGGCATAATCAGGAAGAACACCCAAGGATGTAACGCATGTTCAAGGCGGGTCACAGGGCAATCGCCCTTGTCATCATCCATTGGGATGAACATCGCTAAACATACCCCTGCTAAGGTCGCATGAACGCCTGATTTCAACACACACACCCACATGAAAATACCAATCAGAATGTAGGGCGCAACGCGCTTCACGCCAAAAATATTACACCCAATCGCGGCCAACAAACCTGCACCACCAAGGGAGAGGGAGAGGAGCGATAAATTTTCTGTGTAGAAAATAGCGATAATCACAATTGCGGCCACATCATCAATAATGGCCAATGATAGCAATAATATCTTTAATTCTTTCGGCAAACCCGTGCCCACCAACGCTAGGATACCCAAAGCAAAAGCGATATCCGTTGCCACAGGCACCGCCCATCCTTGCATGGCGTAATCATCGGCATGGTTAAAATAAATGAAGACCAGCGCGGGAACTAATATTCCACCAATCGCTGCTACTATAGGAAGCGTTGCTTTACGCATATTTGACAGCTCGCCCACCAATACTTCCCGCTTAATTTCTAATCCAATTAAGAAGAAGAAAATCGCCATCAGACCATCGTTAATCCAAAGCAGAAGAGGCTTATCAACTTTCAATGCGCCAACTTGCACAACAACAGGGGTATCCAGCAGGGCATCATAAATCCAAGCAAGCGGGGAGTTACTAATCACCATCGCGCTAATGGCCGCAACCATTAACATGATACCGCTTATTTTTTCTGGACTGGTAAATCTATTGCCTATCATCTGCGTTTATACTTTCACTTTTTTTTGAGCATTTTTTCTAGAGCGTAGTGTAGCATTCTTTTCAATATGTTCAATCATCAGACTGGCAATATCTTTATTGGTCGCGCCTTCGACGCCTTCCAAACCAGGGGAGGAATTAATCTCTAAAACCATTGGGCCACTTTTGGAGCGTATGATGTCTACACCAGCGACTTTTAAGTCCATAGCTTTGGCGGCTTTCACGGCCATTTTACGTTCTTCTGGCGTAATTTTGGCTTTGTGGCCTGTGCCTCCTAAGTGGATATTAGCGCGAAACTCGCCTTCTGCAGCATGGCGCTCCATTGCGGCAACGACCTTATCGCCAATCACAAAACAACGTAAATCAATGCCTTTTGATTCTTTGATAAATTCTTGTACCAAGATATTGGCTTTTAGGCTTTTAAAGGCATTAATAACACTTTCGGCGGCTTTGTTTGTGTCGGCTAAAACAACGCCCACGCCTTGCGTACCCTCTAATAGTTTCACAATAACGGGCGCGCCACCCACCAATTTGATCATGTTTTTAGTATCGAGGGGGGAGTCCGCAAAGGCAGTTTTAGGGATGTTCACATCTTTCCCGCTAAGGATTTGCAACGTGCGTAATTTATCGCGAGAGCGGCCAATGGCAATCGGGCCATTCAACATGTAAGCGCCTTGCGTTCCAAATTGGCGCAACACCGCCGTACCATAAAAAGTCGCCGCGGGACGGATGCGCGGAATAACCGCATCATATTTCTTTAACGCTTCGCCGCCGCGATAATGAATCTCAGGTTTGCTGGCGGTGATATCAATATAGCAATTCTTAATGGCAATAAAATCCACTTCATGTCCACGCGCAATAGCCGCTTCCATAATACGTTTATTTGAATACAGGTTGGGATTAGATGCTAATATAGCAATACGCATTTTATGGGTTCTTTCTATTATAGGGTCTTGTTTAGGTCTTGTATAATTTAAGAGGGCTTTTAGTTTTCCCCAGACAAAAGGTTTTTGTCACATCAATAATAAATCCTCCCGCAATCAACGCTTCTTTACCCAATAACATGCGGTAGGTCATGCCATAACGGGTGGTTAGCGTCACGTCAGATTTAAAACGATGCTCTCCTATAACAAGTTCCGTTTCGATAACATATCTTTTTTCACACGAACCATTTGAGCTTGTTACGTTACGATAATCTTTAATGGGCGCTTCGCATATAACTGTTATGCTGCGGTTTTTCTGAATGGGATGTACTAAAAAACGTACCCAATTTATATCATCTTTTTTAAAAACTTGAATATCATCGGCGTGAAGGGCAGACGTCTTTGCGCCTGTATCAATTTTGACCTTAACCGCAGGTAAGTTCAGCGTCGGCAGAGCACACCATTCACTTGATCCCATTAAAATCTTTTGTGTTTTACTCATAGAGTTTTTATCTTATCGGTTCGTTCACAAGTATATTTTGCAGGATAAAATAGAAATTTTCAATAGAGTCGCGGTTGGTTGTCTCATAACTTGTATGATATTCCGTGGTTGGAATTTGGATACTCGTGCCACTCCAACGCCCGTTTGATTTTTCAACAATGCGTCCCAACTCGGTGGATCCTAAGCCCTTTGTCTCGACGCCCAATTGCGTGAGGTACTCATCCTTAAATTGAAACGGGATCAGCTTATCAATACAGCGTTGCTTAATCTTGGCGGTGAATGTTTCATCGAAAACGGCGTTCTTATCACGGTTTCTTAAAACAACCGCGCCCATTTCAATCGGCGCAACTTCGCGATAGGGGCTAGTATCAATGATAACCAATTCTTTGGTTTCAATCTTTTTGGCCTCTAGCCAATTCGTAATATGAACCCAGCTTTTGCCAATTTCTTCTTCACAAGTTAGCAACGCCGTGCCTTGAAATCCATTTTGGAACAAACAATAAATAACGCCCAATGACACCACATTATCAATTTGACCTTTAAAAACATCACCGTCCGACACCGCTGTACGGGCATAGGCAACAGGGATGCCTTCGGGCAAATCAGGCATACCATACAGCGTGAAAATACAATCTTTATCAATGACGCGGGGGCCAGAATCGGAAATAACACCTTCGCCTAACTTATCACCTGTTTGCGGATCATACGCATAGACTTTCTCACCGTTGAAACGATCCCCAATCGCATCAATCATTCTTTCGGTGGGGGTTTTGTCTTGGTCGTACTTTGTCTCTTTCATATATTCGGCGGCGTACCCAAATTGATGATTGCCACGCGAAATAATACCGTGACGGTCAATATGGGCAGAGATAATCGCCGCCTTTGGGTCGCGTCCTGTAACCTCAAGCACGCCGTTATGCTCAACAACTGTGAGGCCTAGATTTTCAAAATCATTTTTTAAAAACTTGATAAAATGTTTCTCAAACCCCACCACGGACGGCACGGCAAGATATTCAACAGTTTTGGCAACAACGGTATCGTAAGGCATAAAATATTATGCCACGGCTTTGCTTGGCGGCGTTACAGAAATTTTATTTATTTTGTCCATGACATCTTCTTTATCAGGCAACGCACTTTGCGCGCCAATATGCGTACAGGCTAATGATCCAGCAACGGACGCCCATTTCAAGGCGGTGATCATGTCATGCCCTTGGTCAAGCGCGGCGCAGAAATACCCCGCATGCGCATCACCCGCGCCCACCGTATCAATAGGTTTAATAACAAGAGGGGACACATGGTTAATGCCGTCTTCATTGCAAATTAAACAGCCCTCTGGCCCCAAGGTTACAATTGTAATCAGCTTATATTGGTTGAATAAAGTTTGCGCTAAGGCTTCGTGATTTTCACTCCCCAACCCTAAAGATTTCCTTAGTAATTGCGCCTCATGCATGTTGACAATCATGATGTCTAAATCATGTAAAAACGCTTCTGTTAATTTGGCCGTGGCGGGCGCGAAATTCATGACTGTACGTGCGCCTGCTTTTTTACCACGCTTAACCAAATCCATTGTTTGGTCAATCGGCAATTCGCCTTGTACTAAAATCGTTGTATTTTCATTTAATATTTTATCGGGGATTGTATCGCTCTTGGCTTTTAAATTAGCGCCTTGCGAGACGATTAAACGATGCGTGCCATCGCTCTCATCCACAAAGATAGTCGCAAGGCCTGACGGCATATCAAGGAACTCAATCCCTGCTACATCCACTCCATTTTTGGCGAGCGATTTATACATCTGACGACCATGCCCCCCATCGCCTAAGGCGCCAAAAAATTTAACTTCTGATCCTGCACGCGCGGCGGCTACGGCTTGGTTCGCGCCTTTTCCGCCTGCGGCCTCTTCATGCGAGTCTACAAATAAAGCTGTATCTTTGGGTGGCAAATCAGGCTGGTTAAAAAAAATGTCTAAGACATTTGAGCCAAAAATTATAATCATAATGTTGTCTTTCTGTTAAAATTTAGTCATTCCATAGCCATGCCGCACCGCGCACGCCTGAACTATCGCCATAACGCGGCGGGACGATCTCTGTATGGATGGTGTCTGAGTCAATGTAATTCCCCCAACGTGCAGGCACCATCGTGTAAAGCTCTTCAACATTACTCATACCGCCGCCCAATACAATGATATCGGGGTCAATTGTGTTGACGATAACGGACAGCGCGCGTGCCATTCTATCGGCATATCGCTCTAGCGCAAATACAGCTTTAGGCTCGCCTTGCTTCGCGTTGGCAATAATATCATGCGTGGATAAATCTTCCTTTTCCACGCGCTGATAATCCATTTTAAAACCCGTGCCAGAAATCCATGTCTCTAAACACCCGCGCTTCCCACAAAAACACATCTCGCCTGGGCTTTCTGTCCATTTTTTATCTTTGTTGTAATAGGCAATATCGCGCCCTGTGGCGTAATCGCTCTCGGTGAAAAATTTGCTATTGTCACTGCGTCCAATGACTTTGGGATAGGGTAGGGGGATATGTCCCCATTGTCCTGCAATGTTATTAATACCCGCTATGGGTTTGCCATTAATCACAAGACCACCGCCGCATCCCGTACCAATAATAACGCCGAACACAACTTGTTTATCTTTACCCGCGCCATCCACGGCTTCGGATACAGCAAAGCAATTGGCGTCATTTTCAATGCGCACTTCGCGGTTTAACGCATCGCCTAAATCTTTCAATAATGGATTGCCATTCACCCAGACGGTATTGGCATTTTTGGCAAGGCCTGTGTGACGATCCACACATCCTGTCATGCCCATACCTACGGTGCCTTTTGCGCCAAGGTTGGCTTCGGCTTCAAGCACTAAGTTTGAGACATCTCTTATTGTGCTGGCATAATCATCACGCGCTGTTGGGATGCGCTTACTGTATAGCTCTTTACCGTTTGCACTATCCAGTGCGACAAGCTCGGTTTTCGTGCCGCCAAAATCAATACCAATTTTTATTGACATAATTTAAAAACTCTTCGTTATTGCATAAGTTGTCATAGATTCCACAAATAAGCCTATTTGAAAAGTTTTAAATAATATTTATGCAATGGAGATTTTTGATTTATACTGTTTTCCATGGAACAAACAGACACACATATATTAAATTCTCTCACAATTAATGGCGATTGTAGTGGAACTGAATTGCCCGCGGCAGATATATCCAGAGCTATTAAAGCAGAGGAATTGGCTTGGGTTCATCTGGATGGAAATGATCCGATAGCGCGCCAATGGTTGGAGCGCGAAGTCACTGACTTAGACCATATTATCGTCGATGCCTTGTTAGCTGAGGAAACGCGTCCGCGTTTAATGGAGTTTGAAAGCGGCATGCTGCTTATACTACGTGGGGTTAATCTTAACGAAGATGCCAGACCAGAAGATATGATTTCCATTCGTATGTGGGCGGATGCCAGCCGTATCATCACGGTTGAACTGCGTCCGCTAAAAGCCACGAAGGATATGTCTAAACTGCTCAAATCAGGCAAAGGTCCTAAAGATTCTGGTGAATTTATCAGCATGATAACGGCGCGCTTGTTTGAACGGATGGAGCCTGTGTTTACAGATTTAGATGAAAAACTAGACGCCATCGAAGAGCGCGTGATTGAGCATCCTGAAATCAAAGACCGCTCCGCCATTACCGAAATACGCAAACAAGCCATCATGTTTCGCCGCTATATTGCCCCTCAAAAAGAGGCGCTCACTTATTTACGTATCAGTGAAATGCCGTGGTTAACCTCTAATCATAAACGCCGCCTGCAAGAATCTTTGGATCGCGCGATACGCTATGTCGAAGATTTGGATACACTGCGGGAACGCGCCCAAATCGTGAAGGACGAGCTGGCCAATGGCTTGGCCGATAAGATGAATAAGAATACCTACGTCCTATCTGTTATCGCCTCAATCTTCCTCCCACTGGGCTTTTTAACGGGATTAATGGGGATTAATATCGGCGGTATGCCGGG
>CALDHI010000112.1 GCA_937941545.1 uncultured Alphaproteobacteria bacterium | reverse complement strand
AAGTGTGTGATGATAAAATTGTACATTTTGATATGAACGAAGCTGTCACAAATATTCAAATAGCGCTGAATACGCATCTAGAACAAAACATTGCGGAAGACGGCATGTTTGGAAAAGGCACTAGTGACGAATTGGATAGAGTATTAGCAGAAGCTGGATTAAACGATGTTTCTCGCGACCCTAATGAATATTCATCTATGATAGAAAAATTACAAGGCATGGACGAGTATAAAGAGCTTGGGGATGCATTAGAGGTCATGCAAAGCCGCAATGAACCTGTACCAGGCGAGCAAGATGCAAGCGCATTAGCGCGTGTTTATAACAACTATGAATCTGACATAGATTGTTCATTGGACACTCGCAACCCAGGCACCTGGACTATTACAGCGCCCCCATTAGTTAGGCCATTCAACGCTGGAGGCTTAAATCAACAAGCAGCAGACAATATAGCACCAGCACAAGTTGAAAACGATATAAGTCCAATCACTCCAGTAGTGCCTTAATAAAAAATAGGTTATTATTTTTGGCTTCTAATCTGACGCCATTTGCGGACGCTGGCGTTATGCTCTTTTAATGTCTTTGAAAAAGCATGCCCGCCTGTTCCATTGGCAACGAAAAAGATGTAATCATGACTTTCAGGATTTAGCGCTGCCGCGATGGACGCGCGCCCAGGATTGGCGATTGGCGCAGGCGGTAATCCCGCATACTTATAGGTGTTATACGGTGAATCAAATTTCAAATCTTTGCGTAACAAGCGACGCCCCAATGGGCCTTTGCCCTCTTCTTGAATACGCCCTTTTGTAATGGCATAAATCACGGTAGGGTCCGTTTGAAGCAACATGCCTTTACGAAGGCGATTCACAAAAACACCAGCCACTCGCTCACGCTCATCGACAACGCTGGTTTCTTTTTCAATGATGGAGGCCAAAATCAGGGCTTCTTTTTTCGTTTTAAATGGTAAATTCGCTTGGCGTGTTTCCCACAATTCATTCACCGCTTTTATCATCGCACTTTGCATTTGGTCAATTTTATCTTGACGCGTTTCACCTGTCACAAATTGATAAGTATCAGGCAACAAACTTCCCTCTGGTGGAATAGCCGTAATCAATGGCCCTGCGAAATCATCACGCTCGTTCAAACGCAAAACCATTTGATAACTGGTGAGGCCTTCAATCAATGTAATTTTACGATCAAAGACTTCGCCATCTTCTAATTTATCTAAGACACCTGCCATAGAAATATGCGCATCAAATTCATACTCCCCTGCTTTCAAGCTATCTTCAAAACGTGCGGCAACTTTGAATAGCATTGCGTTATAAATCACGCCTTCTTGTACCAAAGTTTCGGCAATGGCACTCACGCCCTGACCGCGCTCAATCAACACCAGTCTTTTTTGAGGTAAAGGCCCCGCGCTTAAATAAGCATGTGCGCCCCACCCGCCAATCGCCGCAACTGCGACGCCGCTGAGTAAAATGAGTGATAAAAATCCAAAGAAAAATTGTTTCATAATAAAACAGAGTTTAAGGCAATTTATCTAAAATGAAAATGAAATTTAAAAGAGATATTTAGTTTTATAATTTTTCAATTAAATTCCTGACTAGGCACAAATGACGACAGGTAGTTTATCTACCGTAGGAATGCAGTAACAACGTCAGGGATGTAATTGAAAATTATACTTTGCGCATAACAAGTGAAGCGTTTGTACCACCAAAACCAAAGCTGTTTGAAAGAATAGTCGTGACCTTCTTTTCTTTCGCAACTTTAGGGACAAGGTCAATGCCTTGGCAAGGCTCTGCCACGTTATCCAAATTCAACGTTGGCGGTAGAATACCTGTTTCAATTGCTTTGATAGAATAGATCGCCTCAACTGCACCCGCCGCGCCCAATAAATGACCGATAGCGGATTTAGTGGAGGACATAGAAAGCGTATCAAGCGCATTACCAAACAAGCGTTTCACCGCGGTGCATTCAATACCATCGCCAACCGGTGTGGATGTACCATGTGCGTTGATATAATCAACATCTTCGGGGTTAATTTCTGCGCGTTTTAACGCCGCCTTCATCGCACGGAAACCGCCATCACCATCTTCGGCTGGGGTTGTAATGTGATAGGCATCGCCTGATAAACCGTAACCAATAACTTCGGCATAAATTTTTGCGCCACGCGCTTTGGCGTGTTCATATTCTTCTAAGATCACAACGCCAGAACCTTCGGCGATAACGAAACCATCGCGTCCCTCATCAAAAGGACGAGAGCCCGCCGTTGGGTTATCATTATAACTCGTTGAAAGCGCACGCGCCGCCGCAAAGCCACCAACACCCAAAGGCGTCACGGCCGCTTCTGCACCACCCGCAACCATGACATCGGCATCGCCCCACATAATTAATCGCGCTGAATCACCAATGGCATGCGCGCCAGATGAACAAGCCGTCACAACAGAATGATTTGGGCCTTTAAAGCCATGTTTAATAGAGATGTGACCAGAGGCCAAATTAATCAGCATTGCCGGAATACAAAAGGGAGACAGACGACGTGGCCCACGCTCAAGAAGCGTTGTGGCGCTTTCGTACATCGTGGTTAGACCACCAATACCTGCACCAACCATCACGCCTGTGCGCTCACGTTGTTCGTCGTTTGATGGCACCCAACCAGAATCTTTAATCGCTTCTTCCGCCGCTGCCATGCCGTACACGATGAACGGATCCATCTTACGTTGGTCTTTAGGCGGCACAAAAAGATCCGCGTTAAACTCACCATTGGTGGAGTTTTCATCAGATGTCTTTGGAATAACACCTGCAATTCTTGAGGCAAAGTCGTCAATATTATAGGGGTCTTTGAAATGCTCAATCTTACCGAGGCCAGATTTGCCCGCAGTGATTGCATTCCAATTGTGTTCTACCCCTAAACCAAGGGGGGACACCATTCCCATACCTGTTACAACGACTCTACGCATATGTTAAAAGCTTCTTTTTTAGAGAAAAGCTACGCTAGCTTATTCAGCAGCATTTTCAGAGATGAATTTAACAGCATCTCCAACAGTTTGAATATTTTCAGCTGCATCATCAGGAATTTCAACTTTGAATTCTTCTTCAAATGCCATTACCAATTCAACTGTATCAAGTGAATCTGCGCCAAGATCATCAATGAAGCTTGCGCCTTCATTTACTTTACCTTCGTCAACACCTAGGTGCTCAACAACAATTTTCTTTACGCGTTCTGCAATATCGCTCATGGGATTTCCCTTACCTTATTTTAGTTACTATTAAAAATTCTATTATCAAAAACTTATTATTAAGTTTCGCGGACTTTACCAAGCGTAGCCTGATTTGCAAGTCCTTTTGTTATGAATAGCATAAAGCCCTAATTTATCTAAGAATTTCAACCCTCTAACGTGTCTTGCATGTGGATAAAATTATCAAAAATAGCCGTTACCCCTATATCTTTCAGCAGTGATTCGGCTCGTTTTTTATCGTGGGACACGCCTGTAAAGCCAAAAACATCCATCCCCGCCGCCACGCCAGCGGCCGCCCCCGCGTCACTATCCTCAATCACTAAACAACGCGAAGGAGCGATATCCCCCATCTGTTTTGCAGCATAGAGGAATAAATCGGGCGCAGGTTTAGGGTTTATTACATCTTCTTTTGTAAAAAGGCTAGTGGGTTGGAAATAATCCATAAATCCTTGTAACTCCAAAGACTTCGCAACTGTTGGAGGTTCTCCATTAGAACCTACGGCTATCTTACAAGACATGCTCACGAATTTTACAAAATCCAGCGCATTAGGAATAAGATTAATATTCCCATCCATTAACGTTAATGTCTTAGGAATACGCGCATTAATTAATGCCTGCGGAACATCTACACCATGTCTTGCGTGAATAACCTGCTTGATACTCCCCCAGCTTGACCCTGCAAAATCATGGATACATTTCTCGGTTGTATAATCCTCTAAGCCGAGGCTGATTAGAACATCTGAGTTTAATTTGTTGTGTAAATATTCACTATCCACCAACGTGCCATCGCAATCAAAGATAACAAGATCATAATTTTTAATATTCATTATAAAGACACCACAAAACTCATGAGGATTAGGCCACTAACGATGGACGTGACACGCAGACGGAATTTCAAATAACCATGGGGAAATTCAAGCAACGTAAAATATTTTCGATCAATTAAATATTGATGCCAAAAAAGCACCGCCAATATAGGCAACGGCCACAAGGGACTAAAGCGCAACCCAACATACAGCAATCCAAAACAAATCAGGGTTGGTATCATCGCTAATATAAGACGCGTTTTATCATTATCCTTAATCGCATAAGGCCAATGAATGGCACTTAAGAAGCTTAAAATCAAAGTGCTATAACCAATCAGCAGCATCGCGAAAAATAACGTATGCATGGTATCTGTGGCATAGATAATAAGCGCCAGCAGCATGAACGCAAAAGGAAGAATCCCCGCATAGCCTAACTTTTGATAAAGCGGCATCGTTTTGATTAAATCTTTCATAGCCCAACTATACCCAATAAATATTGTTTTAAACATAATTTATTAATAAAACTGCCGTATTATTAAATGATGAAATATATTTTTGGGCCCATCATCACGCTTGTTATAGTTCTTAGTATTTTAGGACATCATAATATCAATGCCTTATCTCCCTCAGAAAAAATTCAGGCTTGCATAGCACTTGAAAAGAAAAGCAATACGCACGCTTATCTTAAAAAGATATGGGAGAAACAATGCCCAGATGATATGAGCACCAACGGCCTTATTTTAGCCGCCTTCAAAGAACAGAAAATTCCTTCTCATTTAGTCTCAGAAAAAGATATTAATTTCCTATTAGAAAATAATGATACGCAAGCAAGCGATGTTTTAAATATCAATAAGTAGACTTACATTTAAAAAAAGCCCTCATGCGCGCAAGCGCGAGGAGGCTGGGCTTTTTTTTAAAGACGCTCATGCGCGCAAACGCATTACGCGGTTTACAACTACCGTCATTGCGAGGAAGCCCTCTTGGGCTGACGCGGCAATCCATCTAGGTATTGTTGTAGATTGCCGCGTCACTTCGTTCCTCGCAATGACGCATATACTAAAGACGCATGTATTAAAAATGTAAGTCTACATTTAAGCTATATCATCGCCATGCCGCCATTGACGTGGATTGTTGCGCCCGTCACGTAGGCAGCTTCGTCAGAGGCAAGGTAAGCTACCGCACTGGCGATTTCAGCGGGAGTGCCCATACGCGCCATCGGAATATTCGCGTTAATTTTTTCTTTTTGTCCGTCATCCAACGCTTCGGTCATGGCCGTGGCGATAAAGCCGGGTGCGACGCAGTTCACGGTAATGCCACGACTGGCGATCTCCATCCCCATAGATTTTGTCCAGCCCATTAAGCCGGCTTTTGACGCCACATAATTACATTGCCCCGGATTACCCGTTGTACCGACAACAGACGAGATATTAATGATACGACCAAAACGGCGCTTCATCATGCCACGTTGGCACGTTTTGGCCAGCATGAACGGTGCGGTTAGGTTCACATCAAGCACTTCGCTCCATTCTTCTTCCTTCATCCGCATGGAAAGATTGTCACGGGTTAGTCCCGCATTATTAACAAGGATATCAATCTGCCCCATCGCCTCGTCGGCGTCTTTAACCAGTTGCGTAATGCCGTCATTATTGGATAAGTCAGCCACGATTGTATGAACATTATCGCCCAGCTCACTCGCCAGCTCTTTAAGCTTGGCTTCATTCCGTCCAGAAAGCGCAACGGTCGCGCCTTGCGCATGAAGTGCCTTAGCAATTTCACCACCAATTCCGCCTGTTGCGCCTGTGATTAAAGCTGTTTTACCTGTTAAATCGAACATAATATAAAAACTCCTTTGTCGTTTTAAAGAGCCGCTCAGGCGTGCAGGCACGCGACGCGGGTTCTTTATAATTAAATTTAAGAAGAATATAAAGTAGACTTACTTTTTTCACAAGCCATAGAGTTAAGGTATTGATTTTATTCAATAGTCAAAATGTAGACTTACTTTTTTAAAAAAGCCCTCAGGCGCGCAAGCGCGAGGAGTCTATTATTAAAAACCAATCAGGTGCGTAAACGCACCTGAGCACTATAAAAAAATTATATCTGTGGTGATTTCACAGTTAATATATCACATAATAGGAATAAATTCAAGATTTGTCTGATTTGGCTTATTTTCCTTGATTTATCCCCAACCAGTCCCTATAACTCCCTTTGATACTACCTCGTACACTAATGAAGGCCATGGTGTACTTAACTTTATAACCGAGAGGAAACTAAAATGCCTTATTATGAAACCGTGTTTATCGCACGGCAGGATTTGAGCGACGCTCAAATTAAAGACCTAACCAACGGCTACATCAAGATTATTGAAGATGCCAAAGGTAAAATCCACAAACAAGAAAACTGGGGTCTACGTACTCTTGCTTATCGCATCAATAAGAACCGTCGTGGTCACTATGTATTGATCGAAAGCGATGTAGAAGCGCCAGCGATTCATGAGATGGAACGTACAATGCGCTTGAACGAAGACATTCTTCGTTTCATGACCATCCGTAACGATGACCTATCAACAGGCCCATCAATCATCATGGACAAAACATCACGCGATTCGGGCGATGATAAAAAACCATATGAAAAGAAACCCTACCAAAATAAGGATGCCGCGTAATGAGTGAAGCAGAAAAATCAACACCACACGGTGGTGGACAAAAAACTTTTTTCCGTCGTAAAAAATCTTGCCCGTTCTCAGGAAATAACGCGCAAATAATTGACTGGAAAGACACAAAAACATTAGGTCGTTTTATTTCAGAACGCGGCAAAATGGTGCCTAGTCGTATAACGAATGTTTCTATGAAGAAACAACGCGAATTGTCAAAAGCAGTTAAGCGTTCACGTTACATGGCGATGTTGCCTTATGTTCGTCACGAAGCGGACAATCAAAGATAATTTATTTAAAGAAGGAAAATTAAAATGGCGACACAAGTTATTTTATTAGAGCGTATTGAAAAATTAGGCACCATGGGCGAAATCGTCAATGTTAAGCCTGGTTATGCGCGTAATTACCTGCTGCCTCAACGCAAAGCGTTGCGTGCAACAGACAGCAACATTGCTTATTTTGAAACTCAAAAAGCAGCGTTAGAAAAACTCAATGATGAGAAGAAGTCAGCCGCGCAAACACATGCGACAAGCCTGAAAGGTTTAACGGTTGCGCTTATTCGTCAAGCTGGCGAAGCGGGTCAATTATACGGATCTGTTACAGCCCGTGATATTGCAGATGCAATTAACGCAAACATTGAGCAAAAAATTGAACGTAATACAGTAGATCTAAACCAAAACTACAAAGAAATTGGTTTGTTCCCTGTGACAATCACACTTCACCCAGAAGTGAAAATTGACGTTACAATCAACATTGCCCGTACAGACGACGAAGCAAAGGCACAGCTTAAATCTGGTAAAGCGATGATTGCCGATACGCAAGCAGAAGCAAGTGAAAAAGCGGCTGCGAAAGCAGAAGCTGCTGAAAAATCTAAAGAAGCGTTGATGGATGAAGATGCGCTATCTGCAGAAAAAGAAGCTGACGCGAAAGCCGCTGAACAAGCTGT
>CALDHI010000111.1 GCA_937941545.1 uncultured Alphaproteobacteria bacterium | reverse complement strand
ACATTTGGCGTTTTTGCGACAGATGTCAGCCCCAGCTTCCTAAAAAACGTCCAAAAATTGATGGGTGAAGGTCACATAGCGCAACAAGTAGATTATTAGGTATTCTTCTTCTGTTTACGTCGTTGAACAGAGGAGGGGATTTGCAAGCTCTCTCGGTATTTAGCGACTGTACGTCTGGCTATATCAATACCTTCTGCTTTTAAAATATCGACGATTTTATCATCAGACAAAATTTTCTGCGTATCTTCCTCATTCGTTAGGGTTTTTATACGTACACGAATAGATTCAGCAGAGTGAGTAACACCCGCTTCATTGACTAAACCAGTAGAGAAAAAATATTTAAGCTCAAAAATACCGCGCGGCGTTCCAATGTACTTGTTTGTTGTAACACGGCTCACAGTGCTTTCATGCATTTCAATTTCTTCAGATATGTCTTTCAAATTAAGCGGTTTTAGAAATTCAATTCCGTAATTAAAGAATGCATCTTGTTGCTCCACAATTTCGGCGGCTGTTTTTAAAATAGTCTGCGCCCGTTGATCCAAGGAGCGCACAAGCCAATTGGCGGAAGAGAGTTGATTGCTCAAATACTCCTTATCTTTCTTCTGCGTTGCGGTGCTGGCGACTTCTTTATAATACACATTATTGACTAAAACTTTAGGGAGTGTCGCGGTGTTAAGCTCAATGCGCCACCCTCCACCAAGGTTTTTAGGCAATTTTTTCATTAAAACATCTGGGATGGCGGTCTGTACGACCATATGGTCAAAATCACTAGCGGGTTTAGGGTTCAAGGCTTTGATGTCATTAATCATATCCCCCAAATAGGTTTCATTTACATCACAAGTTTTGGCAAGTTTTTTAAAATCGTGATCGGCCAACATTTTTAAGTTATTCAGCAGTGTACGTGTCGGGACATCTAATTTTCCTTGTTCCTCAAGTTGCAGTGTAAGGCATTCTTCTAAATCACGGGCAAAAATACCCGTGGGATCGAACTGTTTCAAAGTATCAAGCACTTTGCCCAAACGCTCCGTTGAACAGCCTAATTTTTCTGATAATTCCGTCACGCTTGAGCGCAAATAACCCGCTTCGTCTAATTGGTCGATTAATAATGCGCCAATCATTTGGTCGCACGGGTCGGTAATGCTCACCAATAACTGCTTGTTTAAATGGTCGCGTAATGTTTCTGGTCTGGAGATGGAGTTTTCAAAGGCGTCATCCAATTTATCAAAAGATGTATTGCCGCCCGTGCCCATTTCCGCCATGGCGGAACCCGCATCAAAATCTTCTTGTTTGCTCTCGGCCTTATCTGGCGTATCAGATGGCTCGTTGCTTTCCTTTGGTTCTTCTTTTTCAAGTAAAGGATTTTGTGCAATCTCTTCTTCGATAAATTCGGCAATCTCAAGGTTATTAAGTTGCAATAACTTAATGGCCTGTTGCAATTGCGGTGTCATCACAAGGTTTTGTGATTGTTTTAAATCTAATATTTGTGACATATCGTTCATAATATTATTTTACCACGAATGACGTAAAGGTTAAGCACGATATTTAAATTTTTTTAAAGAGAAAATTCTTCGCCTAGATACACTTTACGTACGTCTTTATGTTCGATAATTTCCTCTGGTGTGCCTTCCATCAGGACATGGCCATCATGCAAAATATAGGCGCGGTCTACAATATCTAAACAATCACGTACATTATGATCGGTAATTAAAACGCCAATGCCTTTATTTTTTAGGTGTTTAATAAGCGTACGTATATCACTGACGGCAATAGGATCAATACCCGCTAAAGGCTCATCCAAAAGGATAAACTGCGGTCGGCTCGCTAAGGCACGCGCAATCTCAACACGTCTGCGCTCCCCCCCAGACAACGCCAAAGAGGGGGTCGTACGTAAATGCAAAATAGAAAATTCTGTGAGTAAATCTTCTAATAACCGTTCTTGTTCGCGCTTGTTAAACGGTTGTGCTTGCAAAACAGCGCGGATATTATCCTCAACGTTAAGCCCTCTAAAAATAGAAGATTCTTGCGGTAAGTATCCAATGCCCAAACGCGCACGACGATACATAGGTAGGGCGGTAATATCCTGCCCATCCAATAAGATAGAGCCATTATTGGGCGCAACTAGGCCTGTCATAATGTAAAAGCTTGTCGTCTTCCCAGCGCCATTAGGGCCAAGTAGGGCAACGGCTTCACCGCGCTGTACGTTTATATTGATATCATGCAGTACGGGGCGCTTTTTATAGCTTTTCGATATATGCGAAGCACACAACCCTTGAGCCACTTTTTTACGGCGCGGTTTTTTTAATATCTTAATCATGGGGCTGTGTTACTCGTATTACGTGAGCTTGGGTAAAAGACACCTTTAACGCGTTTGTTTTCTTTGGGAGCGCCGTAGATTTTGCTTAAATTGGTGTTGAGGTTGACCTCTGCACGGGCGCCTTCCAATGTATTGAGACCACGCGTTATTTTTACATTCCCCTTAATTTGCGCTGTATTTTGTTGCGCATTATAAGTGGCTTGATTGCCTGTAATTTTTTCGTCACTTGTTTTAATCGTCACCCCGCCATAGGCCTTGGCTGTGTTCAAAACTTGTTTTCCTGCTTTGTCTTTACCAAACCTACCAACAATTTTATTGGCAGTAAGGCTGTCCGTTCCCCGTGTTATTTTGGCATTGCCTGTTGCGGTGGCAACGCCTGTGTTCATATTATATTCCAAAGCGTCATTTGCCGTAATAGTTTGTTCTGGCGTTTTCAATGTGGGCGTACCCCCTGATAAAATGGCATTCCCTGTATCAAAGTTATAGATGGCCTTGTTGGCATTGCCTACGCTGTCTTCATCCGTCAGCTGTACGTTGTCTATTGCTGTAACCTGCCAAATTTCAGTTTTACTTGTGTCTTCATTTTCACGGTAATCAGCAATAATTTTGTTGGCATTAATTTTATTGCCCCCTTGGATGATTTCCGCGTTACCGTTGGCAACATATTGTTTTTCTTTTTGCAACCATTCCAGATTATCATCAGCAGAAATTTCGATAGGTTGATCGTTTTGTCCAAAATCTTGCGCAAACACAGGAAAGGCGTACAGGCATAAAATAAATAAGCTTAATAGGTATTTCACATTTATTCCTTCTCTTGAATGACGCCTAGCTCGGGGCTTTGTGCTTTGGGCGTGCTTGCTTTAATTGTTAAGGTCGCAGGCCCTTTAAAAATTAAAACGCCATCTTGCATGCGGGCATCTAATCCAATGGCTTTAACCTTAGCATTTGGCCCATCAATTTCAACGGCTTTGTCTGAAAAAGCTTCTTTTCTATCCATATCAATGCGTAATTCTTCTGCGCTAAGGACATAGCCTGATTCATGTTCAACTTTTATGGCATCCTGCAAGAATAACTTTTTGGTTTTTTGGTCGTAAGTGCCTTTTGATGCATCAATCAAAACTTGTTCCCCATTATTTGTTTTAATGTCCGCATTGGGTTTTTCTAACACGACAACGTCAGGTTGCTCGCGGCTATAGATTGCGCGCTCAGCAGTAACATTCACGGGTTGGTTGTTTGAATCAACTGTTTCAAATTTAGGGCTCAACAACTCGTTCTCTCCAATTTCGTTGTCGGGTTGTTGTACAATTTCTTCTTTGGGTAAGATGATTAAATCTTCTTCCATTTTCGGCCATGCGATTATAATAAACACAAGCCCAAGTGCCGCCAATGGTAAGCCAAAACGCAATAATTTCACAAACCAGCTATAGCCAACCCCCACTTGTGTTTCACGCGTGTCAACGGCAAGGTTATCGAGGCGAGAAGGTTTTGTCATAGTTTTTTAAAATTTTATGGTTGTACGTCTTTTAAGAAATGCCGATTTGTAAGCAATCTTGAAGACGGATAAGGCCTGTCATAATGCCCGCATCATCGACGCTTACGAGGCTCGTGATATATTGTTCTGGTGTTTTTGTCATGATGTTGACGGCCTGAACGGCTAAATCATTTTGATTGATTGTTTTAGGGTCTTTGCTCATGACATCAGCAACAGGTTTTTCTAGTAAATCAGGGGCCATATGACGTTTCAAATCGCCATCTGTAATGACGCCCTGTACGTGTTTACCATCATCAGACACGATAACGCAGCCTAGATTATGGGACGTTAACAGTAATATAGCCTGATCCATTGTCGCTTGACTGTTCATTATGGGGACTTCTGATAGGGGGCGCATAACTTCGTTGATTGTTAACAAGCGCTTGCCTAATTTTCCGCCTGGATGGAAGACACCAAATTGCTCAGGCGTTAATTTCATACGCTCCAACAACGCTACTGCAAGCGCATCGCCCAAAGCTAAAGTGATGGTGGTGGAGGTTGTTGGTGCTAACCCATTCGGGCAAGCTTCTGGCATTTGAGGCATAAGAAGTAAAATATCACAATGTTGACCTAGAGCGCTTTCTGCGCGGCTGGTCATTCCGATCAATGGTATGCCAAAGCGTTTTGTATATTGCATGAGGTCGGACAGTTCAGGATTCTCACCTGAATTTGAAATCATCAACACAACATCATCTTCGGTAATCATGCCCAAATCACCATGGCTGGCTTCACCGGGGTGAACAAAGTGTGATGGTGTTCCTGTGGACGCCAATGTCGCAACTAATTTCTTGGCGATATGTCCACTTTTCCCTATACCTGCGACAACCAAGCGACCCTTATGGTCTTGCTTCATGTTATAGATGGCGTTTACCGCTTCAACAAAATTTTCATCTAGTGAATCGGCGAGGGCGAGTAGGCCGTCTGCTTCTATTTTAATGGCCTGTACGCCTATTCTTAAATCGTCACTCATGGTTTCTTCTTGTCTTTGTGGCTGTGTCATTTTGTATGTCTATCCAATTTATTGCGATTAATGAGAGAAAATATCAAAATCGTTCCAGCCTTCTAAATCTAGCTGGGCGCGTGTGGGAAGGAAGTCAAAGCATGATTGCGCTAAGGCTGTGCGGTCAACAGCGATTAGCATATCATCACATTTGGCTTTTAATTTATGCAGATATAAAACATCACTGGCGGCATACATAAGCTGTTCTTTGGAGATATCATCTGCGCCCCAATTTGAAGATTGTTGTTGTTTGTCTAAATTAACGCTTAGCAGCTCGCGGCATAAATCTTTTAGGCCATGGCGGTCTGTGTATGTACGTGTGAGACGCGAAGCAATTTTTGTGCAATAAACAGGCGTGCAGTCTACTTTTAGATATTCTTTAATAATGGCTACATCAAAACGGGCAAAATGGAATATTTTAAGAACATCAGGATTGCTTAATAGGCGTTTTAGGTTCGGCGCATCATATTGGTCTTTTTTAAGTTGAACAATGTGCGCAGTGCCGTCACCACTTGAGAGTTGAACGAGGCACAACCTATCCCGTTTAGGGTTTAAACCCAAAGTTTCGGTATCAACGGCGACAGAAGCGCCAAAATCTACATCTGCGGGTAAGTCCCCAACGTGAAAAGCGATAGACATCTATATTTCCTCTTTAATTTCCTATGATATTATGTAGTGAAAGTGCTTCCTTAAGTCAAAATAATAAATTATTGTATAGAGTGTAAATGTGTTTCATTTATGTCTTAAAGCCCCGCGCTTCCTTGTGCTACACTATGGTGTTGAGAATTTCTAAATAATCTAAAGATAAAATTATGAAAATACTTATTATTGACCGTGATCGCCTTGTCTCTCAAATGATAACGTCTCGCCTAACTGGCCATGATGATATTGTTGTTGAAGAAGAAATGGTGAAAAATGACGCCTTAGAGAAATTAGAAAAAGAGCATTACGATATTGTGATGGTTGATCCTACGCCGCTGAAAGATGCGCAAGCGTTGGTGATGAATATCCGCCGCGTGGCGCGTCATTATCCTTACATTATTATTATGGGCGAAGATTTAAGTTTGGCTGATGTCAACAAGGTCGGAGCGAATAATTTTCTAAACAAGCCGCTTGATAATACGCAAGTGAAGACAAAAATTGAACAAGCAAAGACTATTCAAGAATTCACAAGCCGATTAGCAGATAAATCAAATGACTTCCCAAGTGCAGGCGGGGTAATTGCCAAGTCGGCCTTTAATGAATTGTTTTTATCTGCGATTGATCGTGGATGGCGTTATTCAGAAAGTGCGCATATATTATCTGTTAAAATTGGTAATTATGAGGAGATACTTAAGATGGATGGTGATTACCATGCTAATTATAGTGTTTCTAAATTGGCGCAACACCTTGTGCGTTTGCGCCGTCAAAGCGATGTGATTGGGCAAACGCATGACAACGAATATTCTTTATTGTTACAGCGAACAGACAAAGCCAACGAAGCCGTGGAAGCGGCTAAGCGTTTCGCGGCCAGCCTTGAAGATATTAATGATTTTATCACGGTCGATGGCAACGCAATTCGTATCCATATCACCTTGATGGAGTTGCCAACGGGTGATTACGGCTTTGATAAAATTTTAACAAAACGTAACGAAAATAATATTTAATTTATGAACATATCTCACCAAACACCTAAAATATTTGTGAAAGTCATGATTGGCTTTTGTTTTTTGTGCGTGGCCTTAGGCTCGTTCTACAGTGTCCTATTATCCCCAAAAGACAAAGCGAATGAGATGATGAAGCAAGCGCATTATCTATATGCACAGGCACAAGGTTATAATGATATGCGTCTTATCAATAAGCAATTAGTTCAAATTGAACGACTTGTTACGAAAGCAAAATATTACGACCCTCATAATGAAATTATTGCCAGAGAAGATGCTTTTTTCACAACCGCGCGTGGCTCGCTTGAAGATAAAACTTCGATATCCTCTCTTCATATTAATGAAAATGATATGGCGAAATAATGCCGTTTTTTAGTACTGAGATAAAATTTATCTTACTATTTACCGTACTTCTTTTTTCTACAATTATATTCTACTCATTGTTCAACACAGGATATTGGTTAGTGCTATGGGGATGCTTTGGTTTGCTGCGTTTTATTTATCTTAACGATACACCAACAAAAAAGTTACCAAAAATTTTAAACCTACCTTCACGTATTTTATTCGGAATCAATCAAGAAAAAGAGGCCTATATAAATAATGCCTTAAAGATATATTCTTCTAAATTTTTCTTTATCTTCGGGTTGGCTTTCATTGGGTATATCGCGTTGGATGTCTATTATTACGCTTCTACACTGCATGATATGACACAACAATTTGATATGGAGATAGTGTCTTATATCTTCTTAAGTCACCTCGTTAAATTATTAATCATCAGTTTGATTGTCCTATCCAGCATCAGCTTTATAGAATTTATTAAGATTAAAATAGGAAAAAATTCTTGACATTTAGAATAAAATAGCATAAGCTTATTTCTACAAACACCCAAAAACCATTTATGGCGCGCTTGAGATTGTCTCACAGCGCGTTTTTTATTGACCTTGAAAGGATATTTCCATGACAACATTACTTCCCAAAGATGATGATAATAATACAATTCCTGCGTTACGTTTGGCCGATGGTGGCGCGCACGTTATTCAAACCACAGGCACGGCTGCCTCAAACACTATTGCGTTTGATGATGCAACAAAAGTCATTAGCGTCTATGCCACTGCGCCTATTTATATGCGCTTTGGTGATGCCGGTGTGATGACTACCGTGGCGGATCATTTCTTTCCTGCTAATACGTATTATGATATTGCCATTTCTGGCGGGGCGGGCAATGGCCCTCATTCATCTTACATCTCGGTGCTATCCATCGCCGCCGATGCCACGGTTTACATCTCAGAAAAAGAATAAAATAAAAATGTAAGTCTACTTATTGAAGAGAGTTGCTCAGGCGTGTAAACGCGCTACACTTTTTTACATTCCGCCGCGCGCACGAAGCGCGGTTGAAATTGTACCGTCATCCATATAATCTAACTCACCGCCCACGGGCATACCATGGGCAAGGCGGGTGATGATGACGTCTTCATTATCTATTTGATCCACAATGTAATGCGCAGTGGATTGTCCATCAACGGTGGCGCTTAAGGCCAGAATAACTTCGGTGACATTATTGTCTTTGATGTTTTCCAGTAAGTTTTCAATCGCTAAATCTTTTGGACCAATCCCATCAAGCGCAGATAAGACACCGCCCAAAACATGGTACGTGCCTTTATAACTGCGCGTGCGCTCAATCGCCCAAATATCGGCAACGCCCGCCACCACGCAAATTGTGTTGCGGTCACGTTTGGGGTCACGGCAGATACGGCATATTTCGCCCTCGTCTAAATTACCGCAAGACATACAATGTTGCATGATGTCCGCCGTATGCTCTAAACTTTTAGCCAACGGCAACATCAACTTATCTTTGTTAGTGAGTAAATGTAGCGCAATACGCCGCGCCGAGCGAGAGCCTAAGCCAGGCAAGGATGATAACTGTTTAATTAGTAAATCAAGCGATCCATTATTTGTGTCATTCATGCCATACGTCATGGTGATAGACTACTGATTATAAACGGGCTTGTCGCCTTTTGGTGCGATATAAGCAAATAAATTTGAGGGTAATTTTAAACCTGTCTGCAAATTAGCCAGCGCAATTTCAGTTGTGGCGCCTGTGGCGTCAATAACTTGCCATTTTTGTAGAGCGTAAGGAAATTTTGAGAAGAATAATTTAACCGTGCCTGCGCCCTCGTCACCCGCTTGGGCAAGGGTTAGGACTTTCATGCTATCCGTATTTTCAACTTTTTGAACACTTAAGCCAGAGGTGAGGGATAAATCTTTGCGGAGTAGGAAATCCGCTAAGGTTTGACCGATTGGCGCATTGCTTTGCTCGCCCAGCTCACTGTCATAAAAATAGATGAAGATACCATCGGCCACAACGAAATCATCGGTTTCATTATATTCAAACCGTAATTTTCCTGGGCGGTTGAGATAAAATGTGCCCGTTAAACGACCGCCATTGTCACTGCTTTGGACAAAGTCTGCCTTGACGGTTTTAAGGCCGCGTAAATAAGTTTCCGCCTGTGTAATATCGCTCGTGTTATCGGCACGTGCCATCATGGGGGTGAACATGGGAATGGCTAAGGCAAAGCTAGCTATAAATAATATTTTTCTCATGATGTATTATTACAACCCAAAAACGCCAAAACTAGGGCAAATTTAGGGTTATTTAATAAAAATGTAAGTCTACTTTTTAAAACTGCTAACCTGCTTCGCTCATATCACTAACGAGGATTTCGCGTTTGCCGACATGGTTGGCAGGGCCAATAACGCCTTGGCGTTCCATCTCCTCAACAATGCGCGCCGCGCGGTTATACCCAATTTGAAGATAACGTTGAACGAAACTGGTAGAAGCTTTACGTTCACGTGAAACCAGCGCTACGGCTTGATCATATAGTTCATCAACTTTTTCTTCGGCGTCACCATACATGCCACCCAATCCTTCACCTGTGAAGTCTCCGCTGCCTGTGGTGATGTCTTCCAGATAAGAAGGCTCAGCTTGGGTCTTAAGATGGTTCACAACATTTTCCACATCTTCATCGGAGGAAAACGGGCCATGAACACGTGTGATTTGACCGCCCGCGGCCATATAAAGCATATCACCCATCCCCAGCAATTGCTCTGCGCCGCCTTCACCCAAAATAGTACGCGAATCAATTTTTGACGTCACCGCAAACGAAATACGCGTGGGGAAGTTGGCTTTAATAACCCCTGTGATAACATCAACAGAAGGGCGTTGCGTTGCCATGATGATATGAATTCCTGCCGCACGCGCCATTTGCGCAAGGCGTTGAATTGCGGCCTCAACATCTTTACCTGCAACCAACATCAAATCAGCGAACTCATCAACGATAACAACGATGTAGGGGAGGTCGGTGAGATCAAGGGGTTGCTCTTCATACACCGCTTTGCCTGTTTCAGGATCAAATCCTGTTTGCACTTTACGCATCAGGGCTTCGCCCTTTTTACGTGCTTCGCCAAGGCGGGCATTATACCCATCAATATTACGCACGCCCAATTTAGACATGGCGCGGTAACGCTCCTCCATTTCAGAGACCAGCCATTTTAGCGCCACAACAGCCTTACCGGGTTCTGTCACAACGGGGGATAGCAGATGCGGAATGTCATCATAACAAGACAGCTCCAACATCTTAGGGTCAATCATAATGAAGCGACATTTTTCAGGGGGCAGTTGATAGAGAAGCGAGAGAATCATTGTGTTCACCGCCACTGATTTACCAGACCCTGTGGTTCCCGCGACCAGCAAATGGGGCATACGGGCAAGGTCGGCAATGATGGGTTTTCCACCAATATCTTTCCCTAAAATAAGAGGCAACTTAGCTTGGGTTTTACCGTATTCTTTTGCGGACACCATTTCGCGCATATAAACGGTTTGACGGGTTTGATTGGGGATTTCGATACCAATAACATTACGCCCCGGCACAACGGCGGCACGTACAGAGATCGCAGACATGGAGCGCGCAATATCATCCGCCAGTCCAATAACACGCGAGGATTTTACCCCTGCGGCAGGTTCCAGCTCGTATAACGTGACAACAGGACCAGGGTGGATAGAGACAATCTCACCTTTAATATTAAAATCTTCCAGCACGTTTTGTAATAACTCGGCGTTCATACGCAACGCGTTTTCATCCATCACGTCGTCATGCGCGCCCTCGGGCACTTCTTGTAATAAATCAACGCTTGGGTATTCCCACTCGCCGCCATCCATAAGTTGGAAGCGTGTTTGGGAGCTGGTGGATGTTTTAACTGCATCATTAGCCTGAGGAGCAACAACCTTGATATTGCTGGCTGCCACATCGGGATCAACGGTTGGCGTAGAAGTCGAAGACGCCATGGGGGAGGAGATCACAGGCTCGGTACGTTGTAACACTTGGCTTGTCTGCGCTTTATCTTTCGCAATTTTAGGCTTTTTTGATTTTAACAAAGTGCGTTTGGCTTTGGGTTTGTAATCTGGGTTGCTGTAATGACGTACCCAATCCATAAATCCTAATGTTTGATTTATAACAAACATCACTGCGCTGGAGGCGAAGAAATATCCTAAGCTTGCGGTATATTTAACTTCAGATTTTTTAATCGCCCATGCGTAACACATCAGCGCAAATGTTAAGGTGGCAAACAGCAAGCCCGCGATAACATAGGCAATCAGATACCCCGTTGAGGGAAGTGTATCACTGATGTTTTGAAAAATTAGTTGTCCTGCACTGCCGCCTAGATAGGCTTGGGGAAGCCAGTCCCCTGCGGGGATACGCGCCATGGCAATCGCGCCTGTGAACAGGCCAATGACCATAGCCACAATACGGCTCCAAAAATAGCGCATGGGACGGCGTTTAAAAATATTTAACCCCCAAATAATAAAGGTCATGCCTGCTAATGCGCCTGCAAGACCATAAATTTGAAATAAGATATCGGCGGTGGTCGCCCCTAAATCACCCATGATATTTTGGGTTGAATGATTGCTAGTCGCACTATTGATGGACGCATCTTGCGCATCGTAACTTAATAGCGCCAGTAGGATAAACGCACCCATTAAACAGAGTGTGCCTGCGGTAATATCAACAATTCGTCTGGCTAAAAAAGCTTGAATACTTTCTGGGATAAGACGCGCCAGTAAGCTTTTTTTCTTGGTTTTAATTTTATATTTTCTAGCCATAATAATCCTAGGATACTCTTTTAATGAACATGTCGTAAATGACGTGGTGATGAATGAAATGAAACAAGCAGAATGCTGTTTTAGTCATAATGATTCTATCTGATTCTTATGATAGTTGCCAAGTTTAATTCAATAAATAGTCGTAAAAACATAAGAAAATTGCGGATTTTAGCCGATATTAAGGTTTTGTTAACTAATTTGATTTTAAATAGGGAAGTCTGAATTATTTTTTCAAAATTTAAATATTATAATAAAAAGAAAAGCGCCATGACTGATATTGCTACAGCTATTCATAATGATATTTCTAAGGATATATCTCATGGTGGGCAAACCTGTATAGGTCAAGCACGGTATAGTATTTACGTATACGACAAATTTGTTGATGGTAAAATGGGCGCAAATAAATGGATTATGTTGCAATCAGATAATGATAAAGTGCGCATTTTAAAAGAAGCAAAGAAATTATATGATACGCAACGCTATCAAAAAATAGAAATCAAAGAGAAGTCATTTGATTCGAAAAAACAACGCAATAAAATTCAAACCGTTCAGGTATTTGGAAAGACGCATAATCATAATAAAATGCGTTTCATTACAGGTTTTTTGATTGTGATCAGCGCAGCAGCACTTGTTATCGTAAGTATTCTATAGCTTAGACTTACTCTTCAATTTGACCGTTCGGATCTGTTTCAACCAAGTCAGCCACTTGTTCAAACACATCGGCGTTCTCTTCCATTTGTTCTTTCAAAGGTGGGTTTTGTGTTCCAATCGTTTTGAAAAAAGAGGCGGCGTCGCGTAAAAGTTTCGCGGCAAGTTCGGAATGGGCTGGCATCGTAAATCCTTATAAGTTCGTAAATTATTCTAGCTAAGCCTACCATATGAAAATCATATGTCACCTATTTTTTAACGACAGTTATTTTGTAGGGTTATTATTGAGTATAACTTCTATCCCTTGATACAATAAACTCTACACGTCTATTATCTTGGTGACTTGCGGGCGTTTTAACAATATCATTTTCTCCTCGGCCGAAAGAATCAAAGATAACGCTTATATCAGGAAAAGAGCGCTTATTAGGAGAAGAGCTTTCCAAATAAGCACGTACGGCAACAGCTATTTCATAAGAAAGACCGCTATAATATTGTTCTGGTCTTTCCGCGGAAGTGCGCCCTCCAATGACAACTAACGTGATTGTATCTTTATTTTGTTTCAAATACTGTGCAAAAATATCTAAAATTTCTGTATCTTGCGCATCTAATTCAGCTGAATTTTGATCAAACAGAATGGGGCTTTTAATTCTGTTCAAATGAATATTGCCATCAATAATGCTTAGACCTTTTGTTGAATCATCATGATTTAGATTAAAAGAAGGCCAGTTTATATCACTGTGAGTTGCAAAACAGAAAGCCGTAGCTAGAGCAGCACCAGCAATAGCACCAACAACGCCGCCCAATGCAAATGGTTTTAATGAGCCGGAGCTATTATTTGCTTTTGGCTTTTTAATAGTAGCCTGCTCTTGAGAAGCAGCAGAAGTGTGAACATTTAATGTTGCGCTCTCGGCTGCTTGTCTAATCGCATTGCGTTGTTCCGGTTGTATATCTTCACTTTCACGTTCCGACGAATGGGTGGGTACAGGTTTTTTTTCATCTTCAGACATGATATCACCCCATAAATTTATTATTATGTCTTATGCAAAGTCAGAAATAGGTTTGCAAGTTTTTTTATACATAATCTATAGATGCGGCATTAATATAGCTCTTTTTGCCTGTCTGCTTTTTATTGGTCTTGCCTGTAAGGGTGCGCTTCATACGTGCCGAGCAATGTGACGCGGTTGGTGAAAAATCCCAGCTCCTCCATCGCCAGTTGAAGGGGGCGGTCTTCGGGGTGACCAATGACATCGGCGTAAAAACGCGCCGTTTGAAATTTCTCTCCGATGTAGGATTCCAGCTTAATCATATTGACGTTATTGGTCGCAAACCCGCCCATGGCCTTATACAGCGCGGCAGGGATATTGCGAACATCGAAAATGAAGCTAGTGATATAGGTTTGATTTTTATCAAATTCGGCAACATAGCCATCACGGGATAAAATCAAAAAGCGTGTGGTGTTGTGGTCTTCGTCTTGGATATTTTCTTTCAAAATCTCAAGGCCATAAATATCCGCCGCCAAGGTTGAGGCAATGGCGCATTGTGTGGGATCACCCATTTGAGCCACATCACGCGCCGCGCCAGCTGTATCGGCGCGAACATGTTGCTTTAAGTTCAATTCCTTAATTATTTTCTGACATTGGGGCAGGGCGTGTATATGACTATGAATATCCGTCAATTGACTGATATCTGCGCCTTTAATCCCAAGCAGGGCATGATGTATCGGCTCAAATGTTTCGCCAATAATATGAAGATTACTATCGGGGAGAAGGCGATGTACGTCTGCAACGCGCCCCGCCAACGTGTTATCAACCGCGATAATCGCTAAATCCGCTGTTTCGTCTTCCATGGCCTGAAACACATGCGCGAATGTTTCGCACGGTATTGTCTTGGCATTGGGAAACAGGTTGAGGCATGCCATTTCATGGTAGGATCCTGCTTGTCCTTGGAATACGATGGAATATGGTTTTTCTGATTTATAAGGCATTTAATTGGGTCTCTTATTTAAAACTTGATTTTTTTAGCTAGTGAAACTAAACCCTATTAGATATAATTTGTCGAATATTTTTATTATAAAAAGCATCTAAAGGGTATTTCAAAATGGGCGGTATGGAATTTAACAAGATTTTCGCAGCAATTTTAGTCGCAGG
>CALDHI010000110.1 GCA_937941545.1 uncultured Alphaproteobacteria bacterium | reverse complement strand
GTACACAGGAACGGCAAAAATTTACGAATGGAACGATGCCATAGGTTCTATTGACCCCACGCCAAAATATACGCTTTCATTAACAAGAGGTGTTACGGTTGTGACAAGAGAAGACCAGTTGCACCCTTGCGTTGCATCACTGTCTAATTCCACAGGCAACGCAAATAACACTTTATTAGTGGGTGCATTAAAACCAGGGGTTATTATTGCCGATGTTCCTATAGGGGTTGTTCTTCAAAGCCAAGATAACGCAACGCAAACAATACGGTCACAAAATGGAACAACAGACACAACGATTATCTCACAAGAAGACGAAACAGCGTCATATGGCTGGACACCTGAAAGCATTAAAGCTGAAATAAGAGAAGGCACAGACGGGTTGCTGTATAAGCGTGTAATTACAGGCGGGACAGAAACATGGGTGGTGGCATAGCAATCTGTATAGCCTCTGGTCACTCATTAACACAAGAGGACGTTGACTATTGCAGGGGTAAGGGTAGAGTTTACGTTGTGAATGACACGCATATGCTTTGCCCTTGGGCGGATGTTCTATATGGCGCGGATGCTCAATGGTGGGATTATCACGAAGGTGTAACTTATTTTAAAGGCGAGCGGTGGACTTGCACGGAGCTAACAGCACTAAAATATAATATTAATCATATACCGTATAAAGCACAAGAAAAATGGTCAAATAGTCCTAATTGGATAGCGACAGGCGGGAATAGTGGCTTTCAAATTGTAAATCTTGCAGAAATACAGGGCGCAACTAAGATTATTCTGCTAGGGTATGATATGGGATTTACAAATAAGAAGCATTTTTTCGGAGATCACCCCACAGTTATTAATACCACAAGCCGTTATGAGCAATGGATTAAGCGGTTTAACGATGCTAAGCCATTTATAAAAGCGGAAGTTATTAACTGTACGCCAAACAGTAATTTAACGTGTTTTCCTATGATGGATTTAAGGGATGCGATATGATTAACTTGCGTAATTCATTATAATACATTAAGGTTATTGGATAACTAAAGAGGATTAAATAAATGGCTAAAAAAACATTTGTATATTTAAATGATTTGAAAAAAGAAGTAAAAGCAACTTTTTACAATTTGAAAGACTCTTATAGTAACACTATTATAGGCTCTAGGTTACGCCCTGAATTACCCTCTGGGAATTGGATTAATATTACTGGAGTGGATGATGAATTTGAAAGATATATTAGTGTAGATGATTAACGTATTTTGCCGTGATAATAAATGGCTGTTTGATGATTTAAAAAATGAGATAGCCTCACATGGCGCGGTAGCAAGTCAACAGCCATTACCAAATGCGGACGCTTGGATATGCGTTCGTTCTAGTGAATGGGAAAGCGTGCCTGATAAATCAAGATGTTTAATGCAGATTCACGATGTTAAAAATAAAGCCCCTTTAGGTTTTGGCAATTATTCCTTTGTTCACGAATACCAAAAAAAACAAACAGGATTAAACGGCTTTGTCCGACCTATTGGAAGCCGTGATGTTGAATATGATGTTTTACCACCTGAGCCAACGATAGGTTTTTTCTGCCGTGAGTATGGGGATTTAAAGCAATCACAAATGTTTTATGAAGCTGTGACTTTGGCAAAGCGCGAAGTTAAATTTAAAGTGTTGATGATTGGTGGCAATTTAAGCCCTATCTCTAAAGCTGGAAAGTATGAAAGACGAGGAGCGACACCAAAAGATTACAGCCGTATTGACGCGCTTGTGACGTGCTCTAAAAGTCCTATGATACCGATATCATGCTATGAGGCTTTGTCCGCTGGTAGGGCGGTTATTTCAACGTCTAGAGAGTGGGGTTTTTCAACTCCTATGATAAAAACAGGTGAAGATGCGGAAGATATAGCAGAATTAATTATCGAAAGCGTTATTGATAGGCAATTATATAAGCCTTTCACGCCTTATACGCGCGAGCATTGGGCTAAAAAACAGGTTGAAGAGGCTATAAAACTATGCAGATAACACTTATATCATCATGTGTTGACCGTTTTGACGGTGTAAAAGAAGGTTTAGAAAGTAAGGGAGTTGAAGTTTTTTCAAGTCATACGCCAATGACGGAAAAAGTTGCGTGCTGGGGATGGCGTAAAGGTGAGGAATATTTAAAAAAGGGACACGATGTTTTGGTTTTTGAGCGTTCTTATTTAGGGGATAGGCATCACTGTACGTCAATTGCATGGAATGGTTTAAATGGACACGGCGATTTTAAGCTTGGTAAAGTAAGTGACCCTAAAATTAACGTGCATTTAACGCCTTGGCACGATGGGAGTTATATTGTCATTATGGGTCAGGTTAGCGGTGACGCATCTCTAAAAGGTCAAAACATGACAAGGCAGTATGAGGAATGGGCTAAGGAAGCTAAAAGAATATATAACATGCCTGTGTTTTTTAGACCACATCCTAACACTCAAAGAGGTAATTTTAAACCTGATATACCTCATATCGAAGGTAGTTTACAAGATGTTCTTGATGATTGTCATTTGGTTATGTGTTATAATTCAAATTCGAGTGTTGACGCTGTTATAAATGGCGTTCCCTGTATTACTTTTGATAGAGGGTCTATGGCTTATGAAGTGACAGGACATGAGGTGCGTGATAGAATAACACCAAGTCGCAAAGAATGGCTTTATAAATTAACGCATTGCCAATGGACACCGCAAGAAATAGCGAACGGCGATTATGTGGAGAGAATGTTTTGCAAATAGGTAACTTAGACCAGCGCGTATTACTACAATCAAAAACCATTGAGAACGTGCGTGGTGAGGTTGTAAACACTTATTCTGACATTGCTACAGTTTGGGGAAGCGTTATAACACAACGCGGGAATGAGGCTTTTGAGGCATCAAGAACAAATGCAATTGATATCATTAGGGTAAAGATTCGGTATCGTTCCGACTTGAAAACGGATTGGCGCGTGTCATGGCAGGGTCAATTTTATAATGTTGAAAGTGTTGACAGAAGCCAAAGACGTGAAGGCGCCATGTGGTTTACGGCTAGATTGCTAGGGGCGTTTTAATGGAAGTTCAAGGTTTTGAAGAATTAAGCAGGAAGCTACAGCAATTGCCCGATAAGGTTATAAACAAGGTGGTTCAATCTGCTACGACTTCGGCAATTCGTGAAGGCGCAAAAGAGATTCGTAAATCTGCGCCAAAAGGGCAAGAGCCTTCCACCCCTCAAAAGAAATACGGATACAAGCCTTTGCGTAAGAGCATAAAAGTTAAACGCTTAAAGCCTTTAGATAGGTATGAGAGAGCCGCTAAGATTGACACAGGCGATGCGTTCTGGGCTACATTTTATGAGTTAGGTACAAGTAAGCAACCTGCTAGGCCGTTTTTTGCTAATGCGTTTAGGCGTTCTGAGGCGCGTATGATTGCAAAGCTTGCTGAAAAGTTAGGGCTTGGCATAGAAAAAGAGGCGATGAAATGAAGTATGCAGTAGATGGCGTTTACGAATTGCTTAAAGATTTGGTATCTAATCAAGTTTTTGTTATGAAAGCGCCTGATAATACCAAGGGTGATTTTATCGTTATACAGAAAACAGATAGCACTAGATGGCGTTCAATTAAAGCCCCGTCTGGCATTGCTCAAGCCAATATACAGGTTGATAGTTACTCAAATACTTTCTATACGGCGCGTGACATTGCGTCGCAGGTAGAGGTTATATTGGATGGGTTTAGAGGCACTGTTTCATATGGTGGAAGTATTCCCCAAGATACTATAAAAATCGGTGGCATATCGTTACAAAATGATATAGACTTAATCGAGCAAGAAGAAGAGGATACGCTTTACCGTGTTTCTGCTTCATATTTAGTAACATACGAACAGGAGTAAACATGGCTAACGCAATTGAAACCCAAGGGTTTTGTTTTGAAATCGGTAACGGGGATTCACCAGTAACTTATACTGAGGTTGGTGAAATTACTAACTTCTCATTATTTGACGGTTCTGCGTCTGAGATTGATGTAACACATTTAAAGTCTACAGCAAAAGAATTTTTGATGGGGCTACAAGATTTTGGTGCGGGTTCTATCGACTGTAATCATTTGCCTACTGATGCTGGGCAGGTTCTTATGAGAGCGGCAAAAGCTAGTCGTGTAATTCAAGATTTTAAAGTTACGTTTTCAGATTTGACAACCGCTACTTTCCAAGGTTTTGTTACTTCAAATCCTTTAAGCGGTGGTGTTGATGCTAAGGTAGACGGATCGTTTAACGTTCGTATCTCTGGCGATGTTACTTTTGCTTAATGAAAGCGGAAAAATCAATTACGTTAAAAAGTAAAGAATACGTTCTAATCTATGATTGGGACGCTATTCGTTTACTTGAGAATAAGTTTACACATGAAGCTTTAAATGACGTATTGGCTAACTACAATTTAGCACAATTGGCGGATATTTTAGAATGTGGGTTAGCTAAAAACCACCCTGATCTAACTGCTGAAAAGATTTTTGATATGTCTCCTTCTATTGTAGATTGCAGACAAGCGGTAGAGGGCGCTATTGCCTTGGCTTATTTTGGTACTGAAACACCAGATTTTAATGAGAATGGCGAAAAAAAAAAGACGAGCATGAAAGCCAAGTTACTATGGCGTTTCGTAATGCCTTTTATATTGGGCTTCCTCATAGCGAGTTTTGGAATCTTACCCCTTATCAATTTGGGCTTTTAGTACAGACGTTCGCGGAACGCCAAGAAGCAGAGCACAAACAGGCTTGTTGGATAATGTGGCACGGAGTTGCTTTTCAACGCTCTAAGAAGATACCTAAACTTGAGGACGTTATTAGTCCTAAAAAAGAAGTGAAAGGTATTGACGAAGGTGCTATACTAGCTTGGTTGAAAGCGTCTAAACAAAGGCACGAAAAAGAATGTCAGTAATAGCAAAATTAAAAGCGGTTCTATCGGTTGACAGCACAAAATTTGACCGTGGCTTGTCAAAAGCGGATGTTAATTCAAAGCGTTTCGGCAAAAACTTACAAAAAACAATGAAAAAGGCGGGCGCGGCCATTGGTGGCTTCGTCACTGGTGCAGTCGGAGCTTTAGCTTTAATGACTAAATCCGCTTTGTCTTCTATTGACGCACAGGCCAAGCTTGCGCGTTCTTTGGGCATCTCAAACGAACAATTTCAAGCTATGGCTTTAGTCTCTGAGGAGGCGGGGGTTAGTCAAGAGGGGCTTGGTAACGCTATAAGAAAATCACAAACGGCGATACAAAACGCCGAGCGTGGTTTAATGACTTATGTACGTGGTTTTGAGGAGCTGGGTATCAAAACAAAAGATTTAATCGGTTTAAGCCCAGACCAGCAATTTGAAAAGCTTGCCGTTGCACTGGGTGGTTTGACTGATAAGACAAAACAAATCACGATAGCGCAGGAGTTGTTCGGCCGTCAGGGTTTGTCTATTTTGAATATGCTAGATAATTACTCTGAGAAGGTTGACGAGGCGCGGGCGTTTAATGATAAGTTCGGGCTTTCTATTTCTAGCATTGACAGCTCTAAGGTTGAAGAAGCGAACGATGCCTTCGCCCGTGTCAAAACGGCGGTTGGCGGACTTGGTAACGTGTTGGCGGTATATTTTGCCCCTATACTTACGGCTATATCCAATGGGTTCACGCAAGGCGGGGTAGATGCTCAGACGTTCGGAAATGCGGTTGCAAGCGGAATGAAGGTGGCGGGTGGTGCTATTGATATAGTCCGCATGGCTATTAATGGCATGAAGCTTGTTTTTAATACTGCCCTGGCATCTATATCATCGGGCATAACTAAAGCGTCGGTGTTGATATACGATATGAGTGTTCAGATATCAAATGCCTTTAGTCAAATTGGCGTTTCAATACCAACTGCGGATAAAATATTAGAGGTTGGTTACGCCGCAAAAATAATGGGCGATAATGCACAAGAAGGTTTTAACAAAGCTCTTGCGGCGGGGCAGAATTTTGAAAAGACCATTGATAAGATATCGCGTATTCAAGAGAAAGCCGCCAAAAGAGCGCAGGCAGGTACTAAAGCCCCTGCTATTGGCGGCATTGATTTACCAACCGAAACAGGCGGGCAAGCTGGTAAAAAAGCAAAAGACACGACTGATAAAGTTAAAGACCTCAAAAAAGAAATGACTGAGGCTGAAAAAAAAGCCAAGGAATTTGGGGACACTATGGGTAGTAGTTTTTCAAATGCTTTCCAGCAAATACAGCAAGGTGAAAACGTCTTTAAGTCTTTAGCAAACGCGGCAGTTAGCGCCTTGCAAGATATTGCAAACGCGGCACTTAAAGATTCATTGAGCGGGTTGTTTGGGACTATTGGTAAATCAATATTCGGTTCGATTGGCGGGGCTTCTATTCCCTCAAACGCCACTGGTAACTCTTACGTGAATAAGGATACTATAACAAGGGTTCACAGGGGTGAGGCTATCGTTCCAGCACAGCAGGTCAATAAAATGGGTAGTGGAGAGTCACCGACTTATAATATTGACGCTAGGGGCGCGGATATGGGTGTAGAGCAACGCATAAGAAGTGTTATGGGTGAGGTTGATAAATTAAGAAAAGATATACCTAAAATGTCTGTATCATCTGTCAAAGATGCAAATAATAGAAATCTGGGGCTTTTACGATGACAATAACCTATCCTTTAAGCTTTCCTGATGGTATCACTTTTAATGACATTGAGATACAGTTAGCGCACTCGTCTGAGAGTACCACAAGCCCCTTTACGTTAGAGACGCAAGTCTATGATTATCGTGGTGAGGTTTGGAGTATGTCAGGCTCTATGCCACCTATGAACAGGGAACGTGCAGAAATTTACACTTCATTCTTAATGTCTTTGCGGGGGCAAGTTGGTACATTTTTAATACCTGTTGCGGGTTCTGAAACTGCGCAAGGGTCTTGGGGTGGTAGTCCTGTCGTGGACGGTAACTCACAGGCAGGGGATGAATTAAATATCCGTGGATTACCAGTAAGTCAAACAGGGGTGGCAAAGGCGGGGGACTTCATATCGCTTGGCACCGGTGAAGCTACAAGGCTTCATAAAGTTGTGTCTGATGCTGATAGTGATGCAAGTGGGAACATGACTGTTACTGTTGTTCCGCGCTTAAGAGCAAGCCCTATTGATGGGGATATTGTTACTTACAATAATGCAATGGGTTTATTTAGGCTTACTGGTAAATCAACTTCATATAGCAATAGTGTTGAAGGGCTTTATTCTATGACTTTTGAGTTTCAGGAGGCTATATAGTGGCGCGTGATATAACAAGCGGTTTTCAGACTGAAATAGAAGCCAAGGTATTAAGCCCTATTATACTAGTTAAGGCTGAATTTGATAGCGGTACTTTACGTTTTTGGTCGGGTTATGGTGAGATTACTTTTAACGGCGAGGTGTACACTGGCTCTGGCGATCTATTGCAAATGACTTCTATTGAAGAAACGCAAGGGCTTGTAGCAAATAACGTATCTTTTGAATTATCGGGCATACCATCTAGTCTATTGGCTATTGCATTGATTGAGGATTATAGAAATAAACCGATAACAGCATGGTTTGGCACTTTGGATAATGCGGGGGCTATAATAAACGCCCCTTACGAATTGTTTTCAGGTGTTATAGATACAATGCCAACGGCAAACGATGGGGACACAGGGGTTATCACTGTTAACGCCGAAAGTGAGTTACTCATAATGAATGAGAGTGGCGAGAGGCGTTATACTGATGAAGATCAAAAGACTGATTATGAAGATGATTTGGGCTTTGAGTTTGTGTCTATATTGCAAGACATTGAGTTAGCGTTTGGTGCGGGAAGGCTAGATTAATGCGTATAGAAGGCTGGGAAAAATTACTAGATGAATACCTCGTTAAAATGGCAAAAGAGCCGTTTGAGTGGGGTAAAAATGATTGCCTTATTTTCACAAGCGATTGGTGTAAAATGGTTCGCGGTGTTGACCCTATGAGTAAGTTTAATGACGAAGACCCCGAGACTATTCGCGGTATGTATTCTAGTGAAAAAGAAGCCAAGGATTTAATTAAAACCTATAGAAAGTCAGCGCGGGATATAATGAATATCCATTTTAGTAAAATATCTCCTAACTTTGCCCAGCGCGGGGATGTGGTTTTTTATAAAATGGCGTTTGGTATTGCTATTGGTAGGGGGCAAGCGGTGTTTAATACCGAGGACAAAGGTTTGTTAAATGTTAAGTTAGGAGAGTGTAACTTAGCATGGCGTATTTAATATTATTTTTCTTTGTGTTTTTTTTGCCTTCTCAGGCATATGCTATGCCTCCTGTTGTTGCGGCAGTTACGGCAATATCTGGCGTTATTGCGGCGGGGGGAATTGCGGGGGCTATAACCTCAGCTTTGGTTAGTGGTGTTATTTCTGCCGCCCTTAGTTTTGTGTCAGGAGCGTTGGCGGGGAAGCCAGATAGCCCGTCTAGTTCTTTTGGGTCTATTCGGACAAGAGGCTCTACACAACAATTCAGACAGCCTATCACAGCGCGTGAAATGGTCTATGGTGAGGTGAGAAAATCAGGGCCAATAATTTATGCAGGCGTTACCGATGATAATAAACATCTTCACTTGGTTATAGCTTTAGCCTCCCATGAGATAGAAGAAATAGGTGAGATATTTATTAATGATTTGTCTGTGCCTGTTGATGACTTAAACGAGAATGGGTTTGTTTTATCTGGTAGGTACAAAAATTTAATTAGAATTAAGAAACATCTAGGCACGGACGACCAGCTTGCCGATACAGATTTAATTAATGATGTGCCTGAATGGACAAGCGAGCATAGATTGAGGGGGGTAGCCTATCTTTACGTTCGCTTGAGGTGGAATAGAGATGTTTTTACAAGCGGGATTCCTAATTTTTCTGCGTGGGTTAAGGGTAAAAAGTGTTACGACCCAAGAACGGCGACAAGTTATTGGACGCCAAATAGTGCGTTACAGTCAAATGAGTTTCTTACAAATACGTATTATGGGTTAAAGGCTGACAATGTAGACGAGCCTGAATTAATAGGGGCTACAAATACTTGTGAAGAGATTGTGACAACTCAAGCTATTGATACCCCTTATAACAATATTGACACTGTAAATAATTTAATAACGATGGAGGGAGATAGATTACAATATCAAACAGGCGATAGGGTTCGCGTTCAATCGGGTACTATTGGCGGAATTATTACGTTTGAATATTATTATGTTATAGCCTATCAAAGAAAAGACAACCCGCGTATTGCTTTAGCTAGTTCTTTAGCTGATGCCATATCGGGGACAAGAATATCTTTAACAAGCGGTGCTATTGGCGTGCTAAGGAAAGATGGCGAGCCAAGATACTTTGGTGGTGGCGTATTGAAAATAAGCGCTAAGAGAGGTGAAAACTTTACGGACGTATTATCTGGCATGAGTGGTAACGCTGTCTTTGCGGGTGGGAAATGGCGTATTCTAGCGGGCGAATACCAAACTCCGACTATATCTTTTAGTGAAGGTGATTTAGCTAGTGGGATTAACGTAGAAACCAAAGTTTCAAGAAAAGATATATTCAACCAGGTTCAAGGAGTTTATGTTTCACCTTTGAATGATGGTAACCCCGCTGATTATCCTTTGGTTAAAAATGATACTTACGCATCACAAGACGGTTCTGAAATTAAAAAGAATTTAGATTTTCCATTTACCCAAAGACCACATACGGCTCAACGTATCGCAAAATTACAATTGGAGCGCATGAGGCAAGAAATTACTTTTGTTTGTCGTTTTAAATTGACTGCTTTTAAAGTTCAGGTTGGGGATAATTTCTTTTTTAATTTTGAAAGATATGGTTGGTCTAATAAAGTTTTTGAGGTTTTAAACTGGACGTTGTTAAACGATAATGGTGCGCCCGTTATTGAGATGACATGCCGTGAGAATGATAGCTCTGTTTACGATTGGAATAATGGAGAAGAAACATCAGTTGATCCTGCGCCAAATACAAGCTTGCCTAACCCTTTTGATGTTGCGGTTGTTGGTGGCTTCTCACTTGATAGTATATTGGTAAGCACTCAGTCAGGCGATAAGATATTCAAGGTTGTGGGTTCGTGGGATTTGCATGATGATGAATATGTTTTAAGTGGCGGTAGTTATGAGATAGAATTTAAAGAAAGCGTGCAAGATGATTCTGATTATAAATCAGCGGCAAAAGTTGACGGTTCTATTAACCAGCAAGAAATTACAGGCTTACAACCAGACACGGAATATGATATAAGGATATATGCGTATAATTATATTGGGGCGCGTTCTGGCCCCTCTTTAATTGAAGGTTTTGTGGTCGGTAGCACCGTCTTAACTGACACAAGGGATTGGGAAAATGAAACCTATACGTCTGAGGATTGGGAAAATGAAACTTTAACTTCTGAGGATTGGGAAGCTTAATGATAATTGAAGAAAAAACAGTTCAGGTAGGGCGCGAAGTTGTGGTGAAAAAAGCTCACTACAAAGAAGATGTGGGGGGCAAAACCTATGTAGAGCCTGTGAGGTCTATTCAAATAAAAGACGTTCAAATGTTTGTTGTAAATGATGGGGTTGATATTCATGAATTTGCCAATGAAGAAGATGCAAAATTATTTATAAAGGGAGGTTGAAATGCCAACACAAAGACAAATTAGAGGGGCGGTACAAGCCACACAAGAGGCGCGGACGTTAGTATCTAGGGAGTTAGACGTTAACACCACTGATAAGCGTATTGCGATACATGACGGCTCTACAGCAGGGGGGATTCCCCATGTTAATTATATTGACGCTCAAAGCAATGAGTTTACATACGCGGTTGGGGTGGGGACTAACGCTATTACTGCGAGTATGGGGAAAGCCCCCCTGGCTTATGTTGCGGGTCAAGAGTTTATCATTAAACCTGCGAATAGTAATACAGGGGCGGTCACTCTTAACGTGGATTCTTTAGGGGCAAAATCCATTAAAAAAACTGACAACTCAGGGGTTTTAGTAAATCTAACGGCTGATGATATTAAAATAAATATACCGTTTAGTGTTATTTACGATGGGACGCAGTTTGTTGTTCAATTGGGTGGCTCTGGGGGGGTGTGGGAAAATATAGCCTCTATTGATGTAAGCGGGGTTACAAATGTAGACTTTACAGGTTTGGACGCAAGTTATCAAAGTTACAGGTTTGAGTTTGTCGATGTACGTGAAAATTCGGGATTAATCAGGGCTAGAATGTCACAATCAGGCGTTTTTAATACGGGGGCTAACTATGCAAGGACTTATGCAAGTGTAGCCTCTAATTCTGGCTCGGTCAGTGTTGGGAGCACCACGGCGGGGACAAATATATTAATGGGGACAAACAAGGGTATTATGAATGGTTTTGTAGATATTAGAGAAATAAGTAGCGCGTTTAACAAAAGTCTGAGCTTTAATTTGTACTCTCAAGGCAGTGGCGTTATTCAACAAACCAATGGCGCGGGTATTTTTGTAAACGCGGGCGCGGTGGACGGTGTTAGGTTTTTCCCTGACTCTGGGACGTTCACATCTGGCACTATCAAACTAATAGGAATTAGAGCATGACAAGAGTAGAGTTTAATTTAAGTAAGGGCTTACAAAAGCCTAAAAAAATATCAGTTGATGAGCAAAAGAAAATGGAAAAAGAGGCGGTACAAAACGCCAATGAATCGCGCGCTATGGAGCTAAGACAGCTTTTAAAAGATAGTGACTATAAAGTATTGCCTGATTATGACGGGGATAAAGCAATAATAAAAGAGCGTAAAGCATGGCGCAAAGAATTAAGGGCGATAACTTAATGAAAAACCAGAGTATAGAATACGTTGAAATAGGCTTAAAAAGTGGCGTTGGTATTACTGGTTCACTTACCGCTATGACAATTAATGATATGGTGGCTTTGATTGTAGGCTTCCTAACTGGTATTTATATGTTGTTTCAAATAGAAGCGGCGTGGCGTAAACGTAAAAATGCTATAAAAAAGGAATCGGAAAATGAGAACAATTAAACATATTGTAGTGCATTGTAGTGCCACTCGCCGGTCTATGGATATCGGCGCAAAAGAGATACGCAAGTGGCATAAAGATAAGGGCTGGAACGATATAGGGTATCACTACGTTATAAGGCGTGATGGTAGTGTCGAAAAGGGGCGCAAAGAAAACGTCATAGGAGCGCACGTAAAGGGCTATAATAAACATTCTATAGGCATCTGCATGGTTGGCGGTGTTGATGGTTATAACGACCCTCAAGACAACTTTACAAGCGATCAATACGAAACATTGAGACTACTTATTGACGGGCAAAAAGAAAAACATCCAAAAGCTAAGGTTTTAGGGCATAGAGACTTTCCAAACGTAAATAAAGCTTGCCCATGTTTTGATGTAATCCCTTGGTATGCGGATTTAAAACCTATTATAAAATCAAGAACGCTTGCTGGTTCTGCGGTTTCTACTTTGGGTATCGCTGGCGGTACTATTGCCGAAGCAACGGAAAGTATTAAACCTTTAATTGAATATAGCGATATAGCAAAAATGCTATTCGTTGCGGTGTCTTTAATCGGTATCGGCTTAGTTATTTATGCAAAACTTGACGATAGAAAGCACGGGCGAAGATGATTAAATTAATCTTATCAAATCCCTACATAATCCTAATTGGCGCTTTAAGCCTGTTAGGGGTGGTTGGTGGTTGTTCGTGGTGGATATATAGCAAAGGTGTAAACGCTTGCGTTGCGGACTACAAAAAAATGCAAGAGGAAGTGTTTACCAAGGCGCAAGGCGAAGTTAAAACAAACAAGGAAAATCACCAAGATGTTAAAAGAGAAATTATCTATATCAAGTCACAAGCTAAGTCTGGGAATGCTGTCAATCTTGCTTTTGAGCGGTTGCGTGAAAAGCCCTATTATAGTGAATGATATAGCAAACCAATGTTTGCACCCGCCTTTACCAGTGGTTGTAAATGACGAAACAACGGCTTTGTTTATTATTGAACAAGCTGAAATAATTGAAAATTGTAGAATACTGTTAGGACATAAAAAATGAGTATAACACAATCACTGACAAAGAATTTAGTCACTAGCCTAAGAGCTAGCTTAATTGCGGGGGCGGGTGGCGCGGTAGTGCCTCCAACCCCTGACTGGGCAAACTGGAATCAATCACAAGATAGCGATTCACAACTGTTTTTTGACGATGGTTACTCTGGCCCCACATCTATTGACTTTACAGGAACAAATGAATTTGTCGCATTGACTAGAACGCGGGTTGGCGGTAGTCAAACCGAAAAGCGTGTGGCAAATGTTTATTCATGGGATAGTGAATTGGCAATCACGCAAGAAAGCACATTGGAATTATCAGACAATGACGGTGGGACATTTCCTTACGTTGCTAAAATGACGGATACAAGGCTTGTTACGTGTTGTTTAAAATCTGGCGGTGGATTTATCGCTTTAATTGGTAAAAGTGGTACAACCCTATCAGAAATTGCATTAGATGATACTTTAAGTTTCTACTCTGGCACTATCGCGGCGCGAGGTTCTGTCTATCGCATGACGGATACAATTTGTCTATATGTTTACATTGACGGTTCAGACGTTAAATGTCTGATTATTGATATTTCAGGAGATACGCTTTCATACGGTACACCATTAGATTTATTAGACAATGATACAGACTTTATCTCTGCTGGTGTTTTAACGGATACCTCATTCGTAATTGCCAATGGTACGCGGGTAACTTATCTCACACGTTCAGGCACGACAATAACTGAAGTTTCAAACATTGCTAAACCTGCTGGCGAATCCATATTAGATACGTCATTAGAGGTACGTAATGAAAATCAATTTATGGTTCTGTACGAAAGTCAAACTAGCGGTAGTAGAGTCATAGCGGTTCTTTACACGTTGACAGGTACGACATTAAGTCAAACAGATTTACTTATACTTGATACAGGCTCAGGTGTATTCTCTGGATCGCAAGACACAAACCTAACCAAGCTTGATGATAATACATTTATGTTTGCGGGTTATCTTCTTGCCACATTAGATAGTACAATTTCAAATATCGTTATTGGTATAGATGGCGATACATTAAGCGAATTAGTCCAAGCGAAAACTTCACGGGGTGACCATTGCCAAGTTAAAGCAGACCCATTATCAAACGGTACGCTTGCGCTATTGGTTACTCAAGACGATACAACGACCCCCACTGATAAAACTAACTTTAGGTTTTTGCGCGCGGTTGAGGGTTGGAATCCCGCAGCCCCGCTTATTCCAGCCCCCACAACAATTTTCATGATTGGGGACAGTACAACCGATGTCGATAATGGCGCGGTTTCTAATAAACGTAATACTTCAACAACCGAACTAATAAAAAACTTGATGGTAGCAGACAGCTTGCCTGCTGTTTCTGACGCTTTAATAGGTTACGGGCGTACTTCTGATACATTCCCTAATGCGGTAAACGATAGTCGTGCAACTTACACAGGCACAGCGAACGCAAATGTTACAGGGCGCGCCATTGCAAGCTTAATTCAATCAACCACTTTAGATTTGGCCTATACGCCTGACGCAAATGTAGATACGTTCGATATCTATATGGCAACAGGGCTTGGCGTTGATATTGTCATTGACATTGATGGCGGTGCAACCGCGACTTATGACGTAAGCGCAGGAGCGCAGGACTTCACTAAATATACAATCACGGCAGGAAGCGTTGGCACTCATACTTTGAATGTAGATTTGGATGGATTCCTTTGTGGAATTATCGGGCGAGATAGCACTAAAGACCAAATTATCTTGGCAAATTGTGGCGTATCATCCAGTCGAACATCGGATTGGGTTTTTGTCTCTGGTAAGCCTTGGACAATGGGTCTCACATGGTCGGACTATGGCGTAGATGTCGCGGTTATCAACCTAAGCATTAATGATGGTGTGAACAGTATTGCAACCGCCACAATGAAAGCAAATATCCAAATTTTGATTGACCAACTGTTAGTCGAAAACGCCGCGATGAAAATTATACTTTGTATTCCTAACCCTTATAGAGATATCGCGACATTGCAAGTCACTAACGCGGTGGCTATTGCGGAACTTGGTACTGAAAATTCATTACCCGTTGTGGATATTAGAACGGCGTTTGGCGGGGATTTGACAACAGCGCAAGAGAATGGCTTAATGGCGGATGATTTACACCCTAACGCGGCAGGTAACGCTATTATTGCAGATTTGGTTTACACATCAATCAAAGCACAGTATTAAACGCAATTAACGCCTATGTATCATAAATTCCCTAACCTTATCAACTGGCGCGGGTGTTTTATCAATTGCTACGGCTTCAAACTTACGGTGATTGATAGCTTTCATGGTATCGTCAACGGTTGCGGTATTGTTAAACGTGTGACTTATTCCGTTTTGGGTTAGGGTTATTTGTGTCATTTCACTTCTCTTCATCTTCACAGAACACACAAGGTTGCTCAATTGTAATACCCGTATAGCTATTATTTATGATTGCATAGCATTGTTTAAACCCTCTAAGGGCGGGTCTATTGGTTGTGTTGCAATTATCCAACTTATCTAACCTATCAATAATATCACGGCATTTTTTAAGTCCTGCTGGCAAGTCTTTGTCTGGCGTGTAGTCCGCATTTTCAGGTGCTATTTTGTCCATCATTCGCATTAACTCTGGGGTGCAACCTTCACTTTTGAAAAGGTGGTGTCTAAGCTTTTTATAGGCGCGTAAACGCTCTTCGCGTAGTTGTTTTAGGTCTTTAGTCATTTCATCTCCTTTAGTTTTTTGTGTTCTTTTATAATTTGTGACGCGCATACAGACCATGAACACATGTCATCGTGATATCTTTCAAAATCAAAATCATCGCCGTATTCATCGTTGTAAGCGCACAATTTAGGCATCTCAATGTATGCGGTAAACATCAAATCCATAACCCTGTCTTTTTTGGCGTGGGATTCAAGGGTTAATTTAATCACGCTCAACTCATCCTGCGTAATATCTATATGAAAGCAATCTGTTGCTACAGCCTCTTTAAAGCGGTTTGTAACAATGGTCAAAGCCCTAGTTTCTTTTGTGTCGGTCATTTTTGCTCCTTTAAGTGCGCGGATACCATGGCTTTGTAGATTAAACCCATTTCTTGCATCGTGCTTAATTCATGCTGTTCTTTTAGTGTATAATATTCATTAGCCCCTGCCTCGTACATGCTTGCAGTTGGTTGAACAGGCACAAGCGCATAGCCTTCTTTTGGTTGGGCTTCATTATAAAAACGCTTGTTATTTACGGTAAAGCTACCGTCTTCATTCATGCGTATGTCATTTTCACCAATGGATGCACATCCAAGACCATCCGTATCACTTCCACCAATGAAAACAGGATTATCCCAACTGGCTTCGCTTGGCGGGGTTAAGCTATCGGCGCGAACGTATTTAATATAATTTTCTTTTGGCTCATGAGATGTAAACCCTAAATCACCAATTCCACATATTCCGCTTTCATATAAATACACGTTATCAGGCATGTCATGTAAAGAAATATCGTTTTCTTTTACACGTTGGGTTGCATCTGTAAAGTTTTCGCCGTTTTCTTTACACGTTGGCGGGGTTAGGGCTTTAAAGCTTGCGTCTATTTCCGCCAAAACATCATCAATTACATTGGTAACCAATTCTCTCATTTCACGGCAATAACTGTCACAAGGCACACAACCGCAATCTGTATTGTCACGCCTTACTTGGATTATTTTTTCACGCAAAGCCAATTCCTGCGCTGTTTTGTTACTCATTTTCGTTCACCCATTTCTTTAAATCTGCCATACTCTTAAAACGTTTTATTTTCTTGCTGTCTTTTGCCACAAGGTTAAAAGCGCAGGCAATACAAAGCATAGTTAATGTAAAATGGTAAAAGCATAAGGGCGCACCCGTATAAGCTTGACCATGTGTAGGAAACAAATCCTTGCTTGATTAATGTTATTTTGTCCATATCTTTTCAACTCCTTGTTTTAATAATTCAACCTGATTAACAGGCGTGTAGTCGTAAAC
>CALDHI010000109.1 GCA_937941545.1 uncultured Alphaproteobacteria bacterium | reverse complement strand
TCTGCTGTATCTTCTGCCTGACCCATAATTTAAGTATATCCTATTAGTCGCCGCCTGCGCCAGTAGAATTTGACAGGCGAATATAACTGCGCCTATCAATCTCACCAGCTTCAAATAAAATCTCCGCACTACGCGCCATTGTTTGTCCATATAAGGGAATAACACGTTGTATTTCTGCTGGCCATTCCTTGAAATCCATATCAAGAAATTTTTCGCGCACTTCATCCGTAAAACACATCCATTCACGTACACCCGTTCGCCCACCTGATACCTTAGGCACAAGAGTTTGCGTCACAATAAGACGTACAGTCTCCATCAGAGCGAACGCGCGCTCTGAACGCTCAATCGGCTCAAACGTGGCGACCATACGCTGTATCGTTGCGGCAACGCCCGTCGTATGTGTCGTAGTGTAAACAGCATGACCAGTTTGGGACGCTTCAATAGCCGCAGAAATTGTTTCTTTATCACGCGCCTCACCCACCAAAATAACATTGGGTTTACGGCGCAAAGCATTACGTACACCTGTTGCAAAATCGGGTAGATGCCGTGGAATTTCAGTTTGTGAAATAAGCGAGCGTGGTGATTTTACCGCATCATACACATATTCAATCGGCGCTTCATAGGCCACAATCTTACCGCAGCCACGGCGACGCTCCATCATCATACGTATGCCTGCGGCCAATAAGGTTGTTTTACCAGACCCCGTTGGCCCTGTCACAATCACTAGACCTTGACGCGGACTCCATGCGTTCATGATATCTTGTTCAACGCTTAAATCTTCCATAGTCGGCGGCTCACTGGGAAGCACCCGCATGGTGATTTGCGCAGAATCTCGTCCACGTGACAAAATCGCCGTAATATTCACACGAAAACGTATACGCGTATAACGATCGGGGCGAATTTCATACGATAAATCCAAATCCCGACCAGAGGCAAGACGCGCTTGTGCATCCGTTCCATACAGCTTCGTCAAAAAGACATTCATGTCTGCCGCATCTGTAGGACGATAAAGCGCAGGGTACAGCGCACCATTAATTTCATTATAAACAGGGCGATCCGTTTGAATGGTAATGTCAGATGAATTTTTCTTCACGCACCATAATAAAAATTCATCAACCAAATTATCTTGAAACCGTGGTGGTTCAAGCGGCCATGTCTCGGCAATATTATCTTTTGTCTTTAAAAGACTTACCGGCTTGCGGGCTGCCATTTCTCTGATCCTGTTTGAAGTTGCGGAAGATCGGTGATTTCCAAAGCTCTATCGCCGACACGCATTGTGTTGCCATCACCCGTTACACCCCGATATACCTGAGACGTGTAAGGAGGGGACACCATGCCTTGTGCCAATAATTCGCGGTAACGCACCATGCCTTTAAAATCAGCAGATAATTTATTCAAATCCGCTTGAAAAATTTCATCCGCTTGGTCAACGCCCTTATTCCATCCTTGCGTCACATAACGCGTCCACGTGGCACGTTCTTGATCCGTCGAGGGACGTAAAATATCAGGCGGCGGCGCAACCGCATCGCCCCATTCACGCTCTAAATAAAAACGCCATGTTCGCGGCGCCGTCACAATGCGGGCATTTTTATTAATATTCAAAACACGATCCGCCAAGGCGGCGTCCATACCTTTATTATCAATTAAAACGGCGTCCATTGCTTCAGAAATAACAGGCGGTTCAATCAATAAGCCAGAGGGCGCAGGAATAAGCAATTGACGAAAATTATAAACCTTGTCCATATACCGCGCAGATTGCTCAAGCTCTCTTCGGATATGCCATGTCCGCCATGACAGACCACCGCGCGCACCATAAGATAGCGCCGCCTCTTTGATGGCATCCCCGCGAATATCAAGGGGCAAAGGAGACTTATTGTCTATCACTGTATTTTCTTTACGGATATTAACCAGCTCATTTAATTGCAAAGGCTCTCCATTGGTGGGAAGGGCTCTATCAGATTGCACAGAACTATTTTGTTTAACACCACTTGATGAGCCCGCTGTTCTAACCTCAAAAGTAGCAGCAAGCGCAGAAGACGAGACTGTTAAAGCGATAAATCCAGTAATTGTAAAAAAAGCACGTACATGCATGTAGGATTACCTCCCTATGCCAGGGATAGGCGCGTAATGTAGCTCTACCATTTGACGTACGCTATCCACCTTGATATCGGCGCGCATACCAAATTGAAGGCCTGCATCACGTAATATATCAATGACAGGTTTATTTTCTGCATCAATATTAACCGTTAGGGGCACAGGCGGTCTATCACCAATAGTGATAAAGCTATAGCTGGCGCGTTCGGCCAATTTTTTGACCAATCCTTCGGCAGGGCCAACCCATGTGATGGTGATGGCACGTTTTAATTCAGGCGGAGCGTTGTGAATAGGTTGAACCGCAATCGCTGGTGCTTGGGATTGCTCCACTGCCGCCAATGTCTCCAACGCATTTGAGGCTTTATCTGCCGCCTCGGCCAGCATCAACGTCACCTTATCTGGTGAAGCCACAACCTGTGGATCACGTTTCATAGGCGCACATGCCGTTAACCCCATAACGGCAACAAAACCGCAGAGGCGCAAACATAGTTTATTATTTTGAAAAGAAATCATCATCAATATTTGGCTTATTAGACTTTCATGCACGCAACAAAACGAATCAAAATGAAACGCTTTTAATAGCTTAATATCTAGTATCGCATGACGCAAGGCAGATGCGCAAACTTATCACCGCAAACGGGTAATAAACATAAGTTCAGCTATTTTGTTGTATTTTCGCGCAGCAATCCCTTTGAGCGCATAGCAGTGACGACTTTACCTTTATAGACAGATCCATAACGGGGTGTACGTGAATGATAATGCGCAATCGCTTGTGATAAATTACCCGTTTCATTCATGTGGTTGCGTAATATCCATGCCGCTACACCCATATTGGTACAGGGATCATTCTTAATCCAACGAAGCGCAGTATTATTTGAAACACCCCATTTATCTGCCAATTCAGGCACCCAAAGCGTATTGATTTGCATAGGCCCTAAATCATAAGAGCCATTTTTGTTTGGCCCCACAGCTTGCCCAGGCTTGCCCCCTTCCACTTGATAAATACCGACCAGCACAGCAGGCGGCACAGAATAGGTCTGGGCGGCAAGCATTAGACAGGCGGCGATTACTTTTGACATAGGGGCGTACTCTTTATTGTAAAAACATTATTAATAATATCATACAGCAAGCGAATAAGAAAATTAAAGCTTATTCGCTCTCTTTTGGTTTTTTGAAGAACCCCATCGGCCCTGTTGGCGGGGCATCCGAAGCTGTCTCAGCTGATGCGGCGGGCGGTGGAGTCGTCGCAGGAGGCGTTTCTGGTACAGCCGCAGCGGGTGGCATGCTTTGCGCTGGGGCGGCCGCTGGTGTTTCCTCTTTTTTGAAGAATCCCATCGGCCCCGCAGTAGGCGCAGCGGCCTGAGCGACAGGCGGTGGTGTAACGGGAGCAGTAGGCGCGACAGGCACAGGCGTTTGTTCAACTGGCAGCGCAACAGCGGGAGGCTGGACTGGTGCTGGCGTTTCAACAGCTGCGGGCGTGACCTGCTCTGGCGCAACACCCCCTACGGAGGCACTCTGCGCGCTGGCTTGAATACCTAGTATAGCTTCCATCATTTGTACTTTAGTCTCATAGCGCTCCCATATAGGATCAACGGATAAATTATCACGTGCTGTTTCAACATTTTCTAAAACACGACGCGTTTCACTACGGTGGCAATCGGCATAGACACTCGCCAACGCTTTGAAAATTATCAACTCTGTTAATTTATCAGGACTGTCTTGGCTTCTGGCAATCTCAGCCGCTTTCGCTTCTAAACGTGAAGAAATATCTTGCACCAATTTGCGACGACTTTGTCCAAAGGAAAACTCTTCAACTGCATTCACAACAGGGACCATTGCCTGTAATGTCACCAACACAGGCTGGTGCTTATCGAACAAGACGCTCTTTTGATCTGCGGTTTGAAGACGCGATTTATGATCGCTCGCTGGTTTAAAATTTTCACCAAACATTAAAACGGCCTCTAAAGACTTAATTATCCGTTTTAAGTTTTCTTCTGTCGGAATTTTCTTACGCTTTAAATAAAACTCGGCGACAAAAGGCGCAACGAGGGACGTCAACGCCACGCGGGTTTGATCCGCCATCGCTTCGTCTTCTTTAATATCCAGCGTGTTATAAAGCATCGTGCTCATCGCGACAGCTTGCCCCAAAAGTTGAGCCATGATTTGCGCTTGTGCAATTTGCCCTTCTTCATCGGAAACCTCAGGCGCCACATTTTCGATAACGGACAACAGCGGCGCCCCTATCTTTTCAAGAAGTTGCGTCGCAAAATGAGCGTTCTTTTCCGTTTGTTTTTTTTCCATAGAGGATATTATCGCTTAAAACATCTTGATTTAATATGAATTTTTTATATTTAAATAACTTATGAAGAAGGAAGGTCTTTGAGAATTTGATTCATATCTGCCGCCTTGCCACGAATAATCTTTATTTTACCCGCTTTATCACGATAAATCGTCAAAGGTGTCACATCAAATTTCCAAGCCTGCATCAGGGATAAATTCTTTTGTACGCCTTGTGTATTTATAGATTTATCAATAGGAAGCGCGCCCTCATCCCCTTCTAAGTGTTGATACCAACGCTCAGCCGAATTAGATGTGGCGAGCAACAAAGCCGCCTGCGTCAAAGTCTCTTCACGAAATCCAACAGGAATCATACGCACCTGAATAAGCCCTTTTTCAATGTAGCTTGGCTTAATCTCTTTCATGAAACTATGACAATGGGGACATTGTGGATCCATGAAAGAATAAATCACTGGAGCGTTTTCATCCCCAAATTGTATCCAATTGCTGTTCTCAACATCGCCAAACATGCGCTCGGCCGGTGTTTTATATTCGAATTGTTCATTCATGTTATTAAGTGCATCGCTAGGCTTGGATACTGGCGTCTTATCAACCGCCAAGATATCCAGCGCATCGTCACTTTTTGATTGAAGCTCACGCACTTGATTAACCGTTTCCATTGAACCGTCTTTACCAAATAACAAACCCATTAAGAATCCCTGACCATCAGGCGTCACATAGTAATATTGCTCTTGCCCTTTGAAAATTGTAATCCAGCCTTGCATGCCATATTTTGAGCCTAAATATCGTGCTTGCGCACCGCGATCGACCAAAGTTTGTAAAGCAGGTGGGACTTCAGGATCAGACGATTGCGCTTGCACGGGAGCAGACATGGTAAATGACACCAATACAGCAAACAATAATATAAAATGATATCGCATAAAGAACTCTTTCATAGAATGAAATTTAATAACTTAATCATTATATAGCGCATTAGTTTTAAAATCAAAAATTAAACTCTAATTGTCATAGGCTATAAAATTGAGTAGAGTTGCAGTTGAACAAAAAAAGGATATCACCATGGAATTTTTAAGTATTTTAGGTCTATTAGCCGTAGTCGGCGGCGCGATTGCCATCATATATAACCGTCTAGTTGCTTTACGTCAGAACCGTGAAAATGCGTACGCAGACATTGACGTGCAATTGCAACAACGTTTTGACCTCATTCCAAATTTGGTTGAAACCGTTAAGGGGTATGCAGGACATGAAAAAGAAGTGTTTGAAGAAGTCACAAAAATGCGCGCTGGGGTAACAGAAGCCGACTCTCCCGAAAGTCGCCTAGCGGCTGAAAAAGCGCTAGGCAAAGCTATGATTAATGTAATGGCCGTTGCGGAAAATTATCCTGAGCTGAAAGCTGACCAAAATTTCCAAAAACTTATGGACGAATTGGCCGATATTGAAAACAAACTGGCGGCTGCCCGTCGTTTCTTTAATAACGCCACTAGCGAAATGAATACCGCAATTGAGCAATTCCCCGCTAATCTGTTGGCCAAACGCTTTGGTTTTGAAAAAGGTGAATTCTACGAAATTGAGGATGAAGAGCGTGAAGTCATGGAAAAAGCGCCCGATGTTGATTTTGGTACAGCGGCTTAATTCTCTAACATGGCAATCACCGCAACAGGCTTACAAAGCGCTATTTGGAATAATAATCTGAAATCTATAGGGTTATTAGGGGCCTACCCTTTTCTTATTATGGCCATCGTTTGGGCGGCCTCCGCCGCGGTGGGTTTCGTAACAACCCCCAACGCAGACCCTGCGCAAATTAATAATTTAGCGAATATGGTCATTGCACAATATTGGCCCATTATTTCAACAATTGTTATTATCTGGTTTGCCGTTTCATATATGTTCCATACTAAAATGGTACGTAAAATGTCGCACTCCCACCCTGTGACACGCACGGAAGAACCCGAACTTTATAATTTACTCGAAAATCTATGCATTACCGCAGGTATGACTATGCCCCGCCTAGAAGTCATTGAAAGTCATGCCCGCAACGCCTTTGCCAGTGGAATTGATGATAAAAGCTTCACGGTGACAATCACGCGCGGTTTGCTACAATCACTTTCTAAAGACGAAGTGGAGGGTGTACTGGCGCATGAGTTGACCCATATTCAAAATCGCGATGTCCGCCTGTTGATTATCACCATCATTTTTACAGGCATGATTGGATTCGCGGCGCAGGTTCTATGGAGCCAAGTGCGATATGGCATGTTAGTCGGACGTAGGCCCTCTTCTGGGAATGGTAAAAATAACGGTATGATCATTTTAATGGTCATCTTAGCGGTGCTGTGGATTGGGTATTTCGCCACGCTATTTACCCGTTTTGCCCTATCGCGTCGGCGCGAATTTATGGCGGATGCAGGCGCAGTGCAAATTACAAAAAACCCAGATGCGATGATGCGTGCCTTAATGCGTATTGCCGGTAAAGACCATATTCCCAAAATTCCCAGCGATATCAGCATGCTATGCTTTGAAAACCGCGTCCCGTTTATGGGGCTATTTGCGACCCACCCACCGATAGAAAGGCGGATCAAGACGCTATCTGGAAACACAGGGTACGCCATTCCTGATTTACCACAACTACGTGCCTTTCATGCCCCAAGAGTAGAGCGGGAAGAAGCCCTAAGTCCCGTGAAAAACCCGCGTGAAAACTGGACAACACGCCAGCGCTTAAAGAAAAGACGCACCAACAACCCTTGGTATTAAACGGTTTTAGGCTTACGATTTAAGCCACAGAGCGTAAAAGAGGACAAATTTAGTCCTCTTTACCGATTTTCTTTGAAAATTTAGTAAAATAAGTGTAAATAATAGAAACTAAATTCGCATAGCTAGCGAATATATGAATGAACAATATTTTAAACAGAGGAGTTTAAAAACAATGGAATCTAATAGATTTGAAACAACAACAAACGCATCAACGCGCAAAATGGATGCAGGTCTACGCGCTCATATGAACAGCGTTTATGCCCGCATGAGCGGCGGCGTCTTATTAACCGCTATTACCGCGATGATAGTCGGCTCATCTCCTGCCCTCTTAAACCTATTTATGGGCGGCCCACAAAAATACCTCGTTATGTTTGCCCCGTTAGCGATCATCTGGTTTGGTTTTCGTCCAGAAAAAATGGCGGCATCACAACTTAAAATAGCCTTCATAGGGCTGTCCGTTGTGTACGGTATTAGCTTTGGTACGATTGCCGCTGTGGCAACGCAGGATTTAACCTTTGCTGTCTCTGTCGCAAAAGCCTTCTTTATCGCCTCTTCTATGTTTGCGGGATTAAGCATCCTTGGCTATACAACGAAGAAAGATTTAAGTGGAATGCAGACTTTTATTTCTATGGGCGTTGTCGGCTTGGTTGCGTTTAGTGTGATTAACATCTTCTTCCAAAATTCAATGATGGCGAACCTGATTGCAGGCGCAGGTATCTTGATATTTGCAGGTTTGACTGTGTGGCAAACACAAGATATGAAGCGTATGTATTCACCTAATATGCCTGCTGAAATGGCAAGCCGTATGGGATGGGCCGCTGCGCTTAACCTATACATCAGCTTCATTGCTATGTTTCAATACATTCTACATTTCATGAATCAACGCTAGATTGATTTTAAATTTTCTTTAAAAAGTCCCTTTCTTCACAGAAACGGGGCTTTTTAATTGCTTTACTTTCCTTTTATTAAGTGTTTGTTTATTTATTATGTATAATATTTAAACTACAGGTTGTTTTTGTGGGCTAGAAACACTTTAAAGGGGGCAATATGAAGGGGCTTATTGGCACATCGCCAGTCATGCAGCGTATCTGCGAAAAAATTGAATTATTGAGTCAAAATGACCTGCCCGTATTTATTGGCGGAGAAACAGGCACGGGTAAAGATGTTTGCGCACGCACCATCCATACCTTATCCCAACGCGCGTCTAAACCCTTCGTTACCGTTAATTGCGCGGCTTTATCAAAAGAATTCATACATTCAGAGTTATTTGGTCACGTAAAAGGCGCCTTTACAGGGGCACATAACGCACGTGATGGCGCCATTATGCGCGCGCAAGGCGGCACTTTATTTTTTGATGAAATCACAGAACTTCCCTTAAGCCTTCAAGCAACCCTACTTAGGTTCACAGAAGATTTTATATTTAAGAAATTAGGATCAGATACGCCCTTAAAAGCAGATATCCGTATTATCTGCGCTTCAAATAAAGACATCAATACACAAACACAAAGCAATATGTTTAGAGAAGACCTTTATTATAGATTATGTGTTGAGAGGATATTCATGCCGCCTTTGCGTGACAGACAAGACGATTGTATCGATATTGCGCAAAGTTATTTAGATATTTTTGCGACAAAACAAGGGAAGCCTCCAAAGTTACTATCGCAAGATGTTATGCAAATCCTACAAAGCTATGATTGGCCAGGCAATATCAGAGAGTTAAAAAACGTAATCTCTCGCTTAAGCGAAAGTCCCAACGCCTCACTGGATGTCAAAGATATGCCGCGCCCATTAAGAAAAAACAGCTTTCAAAATAAGGTTTATCCACCTTCTTATCGAAACAAAGCCATACTCCCGCTATGGCAGATAGAAAAGAGCGCTATCGAAAATACGCTTCATGTAACAAACAATCACGTTCCAACTGCGGCAACAATGCTAGGAATTGCCCCCTCAACCTTATATCGCAAAATTGACAGTTACCAGATTGCACGCCTTAAACCCTCCGAATAAATCGCCTTTATTACAATATTTTCAGTATCTTGACGCTACTAATGTCTTAATCTATAGTCCCTTAACATTTATGTTATATCTATTACACAAAAGGAACTATTAAAATGAGTATTGCAACAGAATTTAAAGACTTCATCGCTAAAGGTAATGTTATGGACATGGCCGTTGGTATCATTATTGGCGCGGCCTTTACGGCCATCGTGACGTCATTGGTAAAAGATTTAATCAATCCAATCATCAGCCTGTTTATGGGCGGCATTGATTTCGGATCAATGTTTGTAAACCTGACAGATGAAAGCTATGCTACACTAGCCGCAGCGCAAGAAGCAGGAGCAGCCACATTCAACTACGGTATGTTCATCAATGCTATCATTCAATTCTTAATCATCGCTTTTGTTGTGTTCATGCTTGTTAAAGGCGTTAACAAAATCAAAGATGCGAATGCTAAAAAAGAAGAAGAAGCCGCGCCAGCAGCGCCAGCAGCAGACATTGCATTGCTAACTGAAATTCGTGACGCTCTTAAAAAATAAGACGTTATAGTATAAACTTTGAAAAAGGGGGCATTATGCTCCCTTTTTTATTAGATATATTTTAGGGCTTGAAATTATTCAATAATCCCTTTAATCATAATAATCCTAATGTAAGGGGCCTTAGCTCAGCTGGTAGAGCGCTTCGCTGGCAGTGAAGAGGTCAGCGGTTCGAGACCGCTAGGCTCCACCATTTATTTTTACTCATATCTATTATACGACATTTCTAAGGGCGCGCACCCTTCATGAAGACATCTTCAAAAATAGGTGATACGAAGTCTGCGCCATATTCAGATAGATGATCATCATCCCAATAATATAAGTTACTTCCATCCCCTATTGCACAGATCGTCTCACCACATAATATTTTATGAGGCCACAAAATTTTGGCGGTCGTGTTCTCTTGAATATATTCCCAAATAGGAAGTATATTTTTTTGATGATTGTAATATCCTTTTACTGTTGGATTCAAATTCTTCAACCCCTCATCATTTCTTTGTAACATTCGGGCATAGATAGAAGGGAAATTGTCTACTTTCAAATCTAAAAGGGGCACTTGCGCCACAATAACCGTATCAATATTTTTTTCTTCGAGGGCGTTAATAAAACTTACAAGAGATTCCCGACGAAAATTCAAATAATCTTTTTTTGGAATGTTATGATTTATAACAAAATTTTCAGTTTTATTAGCCCATCTCAACGCAATAATAACCGTATCAATATTTTTGTTTTCCTCAATATAATTCAGCTGTTCCTCTGTTAGATTGCCACATTCTTCTAAAGATTTACTTTGAGCCGCAAATTCTTTTTGAAGAAAACATCCATTGTGAAATGCTAACGCAGTCTTGCCATACTTTTTAGCTTGTTTATCAACGGCAAAAGACAGGGTACGCGCATGAGAATCGCCAAGCAAAAGCACAGAAGCGTCATCTACCGAAGACGATGTGCCCAATAACAAATTTGAAATACCTTTACTATATTTGTTACTCAACACCTGAACAGAAGGAAAATCAACGCCTAGTTTGGTGTCTGTTATTCTTATAGTTTCAGCAGAGTGCAAAAAAGTTTTCCCTGCTTTAGAAACAACATAACAACTTATAACTAAAACAATGGTGGCAATAGACAAACCTAAGCTTAAAATTTTTACGCTAAATATTTTACACTCTTTTCGTCTAAAAGGTTGCTCTATGAAACGCCATGAAAGATAAGCGATAAAAACAGATATCAATATCAAAACACCTCTGTCTATCTTTGATAGATCATTCAACGTGTAATACATTGCAAATACATAGATAGGCCAATGCCATAGATACAAAGAATATGAAATTTTTCCGAAAAATGTAAGATAACGAGCACCCAACATTTTATTAATTAATAATGATGATGAAAATTGGCCTGCATAAATTAACAATGCAGTACCTAATACAACGGGCAATACAGAAAGAGAAAAAACAATACCGTCTTTAAGGTCGATTGACACGCCCATAATTATTAAACCTAAACCAATGAAGGACAATGCCTGCAAGGTCATATTCGATAAATTCTTAAAATGTACTATATTTAAGGCAATCATAGCCCCCGCAAGAAACTCCCATACGCGCATGGGTAACATAAAGAACGCTAAACTCTCTAATCCGCCACGCTCACTATAAAACGCTATAATAAAGGATAGAAAAAATGATCCTATTATAATCAGTTTCAAGTGTGTCTTCAGATATTTGAGTATGACCAACAATAATAATGGGAATATAATATAAAATTGTTCTTCAACCGCTAAAGACCACGTATGCAATAATGGCTTAAGATCTGCACTTGCATCAAAATAACCCGCTTCTGTATAAAATAGAATATTAGAGGCGAAGAAAAGTCCTGTAATCGCGCTTTTAGAAAAAGCCAGCAGCTCTTCTGGCAAGAATAAAGCAAAGGCCACGAGCGTTGTGACAAAGATGACAGCAAATAAAGTAGGAAATATTCTACGTACACGCCGTTCATAAAATTTCTGCAAAGAAAATACATTATTGGTTATTTCATGATAAATAATTTTTGTAATTAAAAACCCTGAAATAACAAAAAAAATATCGACCCCCATAAATCCATTAAAGCCAATATTGTTTTTAAAGTGATAAACCACCACCATTAAAACCGCTAAAGCTCTTAATCCATCTATATCTGAACGATATTGCATATATAACCTTTACTAAGATAAAAACCGCCAAAGAATCGGCGGTTTAAATTATATTATAATCAAAATAAAATCTATGCAGCGTCTGATTGGTCGTCTATATCAGCTGCGGGTGCGTTTGTTTTAACAGACGCGATACCGTTTTCAGCTGCACTTTTAGAATTGTACATCTCAGATTGCGCAATCACTTGGCCGTTCTTGGCAGTCAATGTGAAGTAATATTTGTCATTTTTTGCTTTTTTAAGTTGGAAAGATGGATGAGCCATTTTTGTATTCCTTTTCTTTTTAAGTTATAATAATAGAATAAAAATATGACAGAAAGATTTTTTTAAGTCAACATGACTTAAATTTAGTAGAAACGGAAAAATTATGAACAAATTTATCAAATTTTGTATGGCATCAATTTTATTATCATTTATCGCCGTACCCATTTATTTTGGTGTATCAAAAGAGCATAATAAAATTATTAAAGCTTCCCAAACAGTTGTATCGCAAAATAATACGATAGAGCGTGAGATAACGTTTGATGAAATTTATGAACTAGCACGTGAAGATGAATTTTCACCAGAAAATCTAAATAATATTGCGACCGCCGCCGGTAACGACACCCAAGTGGACGCGTTCTCATCTGGTTTTAACGCGTACGAAGAAACTAATTTATAACATTCGCTACTAAATCGTTTTAGGCATTAAGAACCAATAGCGTCCTTGTGCCTTCATTTCACCTGCTTGGCCTTGCGCATAATCACCATGACCCCAGAAAAAATCACCACGTACAGGCCCACGAATAGCGCCGCCCGTATCCTGCGTCACCATTAATTTATTATCAATTTCAGGGTGATTAATATCAACCCAAACAGGCATGCCATAAGGGATAATCGAGCGATCAATCGCCAACGAGCGCATAGGCGTTAAGGCAAGGCCTTCACCGCCAATTGGGCCTGCTCCCGTTATTTCACGAAAGAACACGTAAGATTTATTCGTAAACATGATTTCTTGTGCTTGATCCGGGTTTCGCGCCAGCCATGCGCGTATTGATTGCATGGAGACATTTTCTTTGGTTAAAGCACCGCGGCTAATCAGCTCCCGTCCTATCGCATAGTAGGGGTGACCATTTTGTCCCGCATACCCAACACGCATCGTTGTGCCATCCTCTAAATCTACAATGCCTGAGCCTTGGATTTGTAAGAAAAACGCATCCACCGCATTATCAACCCAAACAAGGGTATTGTCTTGCGCAGGCGGCAAGACACCTTTTACAATCTCTTCGTGGCTTTCGTAGGGTTTTAAATTGCCGCCTATGATGCGTCCTGCAATACGTTGACCTTTTAGCTCATCTCTAAAATTACCCAGTTGCACCATCACCAAATCATCAGGGCGCGCACGCAGTGGAATTTGATATACGCCTTGACGTGTACGTGACCCTTTAAGGGACGCCTCATAATATCCTGTAAACAATCCTTGTGCGTCATTGCCGGCGCTCACTTCATAGGGAACGAATGTCGTTTCAAAAAAACTACGTAAGGCAACAGCATCAGTAGCATTTATATTCTTATATTTACGACAAGCAATTTGCCATTCCTGCATCTGACCAAAAGACGCTTCTCTACCAAAATTTTTACTTGGGGTATTTTTTAAAATACGATTACAGCTTCTTGTGAAGGCCACATTAAAGTTTTTAAAGCTATCATTCCCCCAATTAGGCAGGTCTGAAAAAAACACAGGTTTAATATTCAATGTTTTATTTTCTTCGATTGTTGAACTAATATTAGCTGGCACATCAGGAATATTAGTTTTTGAAGCGGGCGTACACGCCGACACTAACAGGCAAGAAAGTAGAACGGTATAATAATTTTTAATCATCATTTTTTTTGATTTTTGTTTTCTTAGGAGCGCTCTTCTTAACTTTACCCCCTTCAGGGATTGGTGTTTTATGATCTTCAATTTCATCATCACGTGTTTCAAATAAATACCATTCTGGGCCGTCTGATTCCATATCACGCCCAAACACCCAGACATCAACCATCTTAGTTGTATCCTCTGGATTACCAGATAATATTTCACCTGATTTATCACGAATAACGCATGTTTCACGCGCCGATATACGCACGGTCATAAACAGCATATTGTTTTTTAATTGTGCCTCCGTAATATCCATTTTTTCAATAGCTTTAATTTCAGTTTCAACTGTTTCGCCCTTCTCAACACGTCCATCAATCACATGTTTAAACGCCGCAAAAACATCTTCCGCTAATAGGCCTTCTAAGGTTTCAACATCTCCTTGTGCAAATGATTCAACAATCATAGTAAACGCACCTTCCACACCATTAACGAAATGCATTAAATCAAAATCAGGATATTTCTTTTGAAGTTCTTCTATATTATTTTCAGTTGTTTTATTATCAACACGAACATGACGCGGTAGCATAAAAGGGCCCGCAGCTGCTAAGGCAACAACATTGCTCATTTCTTTTGGTTTTAACGCTTGCGTTAAAGGATTGTTTTCACCTGATAAATCTTTCGGTTTATCCATTTCATTATCGTCATCACGTGTTCCTAAAATACTACGCAACCAAAATATTAATCCAGCAGCGATTAAAGCATATAGTATTAAATCAGCAGGCATTGTTGTTATCTTTCTTCTTTAAAATAGTTTTGAATTTTTGACTATACTTCCTTATAAAGCAGGGAGGGATAACAATAAAGACCAAAACAAATAAAAGAGGATGCAACGTAACGACAATGCCGTTTTTAATATTATTTTTTCTTCTCTCATTTATAGAGGTTTATCTCTTTGCTGTTTTTGGCGCAAAGATTGGCGTACTCAATACATTAGTCCTTTGCTTTGTAACGGCCATATTAGGCGGGTTTTTAGTACGCTTGCAGGGTTTGGCCACATTAATGAAGGCGCAAACCAATTTAAGACACGGCAAGATGCCTATTAATGAGTTATTTGACGGATTTTGCATCATTATCGCTGGATTTACCCTTATAACACCCGGATTTATGACTGATATTGTTGGTTTCTTACTGCTTGTTCCTCCTTTTCGTCTTGTTTTAAAGTCCTTTTTGTTGAAAAAGACAAAATTTAAAGAATTTAGTACGCAAAATGCACCTTCAAATGAAAATAATAGTGTTGAGGGCGTTATTGAGGGCGAATATGAAAATGTTAGTAACCCTAAACCCCCTTTAAATAAAGACTAGATTAATCAAATAAAGAAACTATGCTTTGATTTACGGTTTTTTTAATAAGGAATAGATATGTCAGATACTGAAAACACAAATGATGAAACATTAGATATAGGTGAAGTTCCCCAATCTCCTATTGTTATTCATGCGCAATATCTCAAAGATTTATCTTTTGAAAACCCGAATGCTCCTGTTTCACTACAGGGAAGCAATACACCACCAGAAGTTGATATTAACATCAGCGTAGATAGTGTACGTCTAAAGCACGATACCTTAAAAGATTTCTTTGAAGTCATATTAACGGTGGAAGCCACCGCCATGCGCGAAGGCAAGACATTATTTATTACTGAATTAAAGTACGGTGCGGCTGTCTCCCTTCATGGGGTTGAAGAAAGCCGTCATCATCCTATTTTATTTGTTGAAGTTCCCCGTACGCTCTTTCCGTTTGCTCGTATGATTTTATCAGAAGCAACGCAGAATGGTGGATTTACCCCATTACAGCTTGCTATGGTTGATTTCCGTGCGATGTACTTCAAAAGATTCGGCGATGACGTCAATAAAAACAAAAGCTAACTTGCTGTTTTAAAACGATTTATACCACGTACATCCCTATTTTATTACGTCCTTTCATAAACTCATATTTATGATATACTCGTGCGTACATTTGTATGACGTCCGTCATGCATACTTTTACCATAATTTATTCTTCATTTAAACCACAATACACAACCTCTAAATATAATTCATATATTATGTATAATGCATTTAGTAAGATTGTATTAACCTTTTCTATATAAAATAAAGTGTGGGGAATTATTTATTCGCTTTAATAATAATAGGGGCAGGGTCATGGACTCATTTAAAAAGAACAACAAATCAATCGCAAGACGTATTGGCGAAGCAGGAAATGTCTTCCTTATGCTGTTCGGCGCTGTTGGAATGGTCGGCGTATTAGGCGCCTCCACGATGACTGTGATGAAGGGCCCTGTGAAAACAATGTCCACTGTGACCAAACGCACCATTGCCGAAAACAACATGATTGCCACGGGTAAATTAGCCTTGATTGCCTCTGCGGCGCAGGCTCAAAATGACTGTGATGGTGACCAAACAATTGAACCCATTGCGTATACAACCTCCAGTGATACAGATTTACAAGCCACCAACGGAGGGGAGGTTCCCTCAACAATTGGCGCGGCCAAACAAGACCCATGGGGTAAAAACTATGCCTATTGTGTATGGGATAATGGGTCAAACGTAGATATTTCTGGCGGAAGTGCGCCAGGCTGTTCTGCCAATTATCAATCTGGCGCGACCAATGAAGATGGCTATGTTTTAGCCGTTATTTCCGCTGGGCCCGATGCCAATTTCCAAACTACCTGTGACACAGGCGGCTCGTTCACTAAACCAACAAATTCAGATGATATTGTTTTAGGCTACACCTATGCCGAAGCGAGCACACTGGCCGCAGGTCTATGGAATATTAAAGCAGGCGATCCAGATGTTGCTGAAATCACTAAAGATTTAGAAATTACAAATTCCTCAGGTGACCTAGCTTTTGGAATTTCTGACGTATCAGGCAACCCGTCCATTCAAGTTGATTACATTAGTGAATTAACAGGCAGTGCAAACGTTGAATTTTTAAGCGGTATAGAAGGAATTGATATTGACCTAACAGGTGATTTAAGTGCCGCAGATTTAGCGGCTTCGGGCACTTTAGGTGTCACAGGCACATCAACATTAGGTGTGTTAAACGCAGGCGCTTCAACCCTTGCTTCGGCCGGTGTTACAGGCAACGCCACAGTTGGTGGAACATTGGGTGTCACAGGCGTTTCTACACTCGGTATTTTGAATGCAGGTGCATCGACTCTGAACTCATTAGGCGTCACAAACAACGCCACAATTGGTGGAACATTAGGTGCAACAGGCGCAACAACCCTTAGCAGTACATTAGACGTCACAGGCGTTAGCACGTTAGATGATGACTTAACCGTTGGCTCAACAGCCCTATTCGTAGACGCCAGTGCCGACCAAGTCGCCGTAGGTAATGCCGACACAGATGGAAGCTTAACTATCACGGGTGCGACTGATATAGCTAGCGTAAACACGGCAGGGCAAGGGAGTATTGTTCTGCAAGAAAATGCCGCCAATGCCACAGGGCGAAAACTCCGTATTGATGAAAATGAATTTCAAGCCTCAAATGGAGGCGCGACAAGCTCTATTAACTTAAACCCATATGGCGGAAATATTGTTATTGGTGCCGTAACAGCAAGTGATTTAGTTATGAGTGGTGGCAACGTGGTAATGGGTGGAGGACGTGTACTAGGACTCAACGAAATACCTACTTCTGCAAACGAAGCCACAGCGAAATCTTATGTTGATGCTTTAGTTGGCAGTGTTACCGGCACGAACGAGGTTGATCCACAAGTAGATGATATTACAACGGTAGGAAGCGTTTGTACAACAGATGGTACGGCCATTCAATGTACAGATACACTGACTTCCTTAGAAACAGACCCACAAGTTGGCGCGTTAACCGCGGGTCGTTTTTGTCGTACAGACGGCACAGAAATAATCTGTGACCAAGACAGCGACGACATCGTATCTGGAGCAACTATTGCTATTGATGATTTAAGTGATGGTTACTATGACGGTGCAAAATACAACTTAGGGCTTGGGCAAGGCGCAGTTAATCCTGCATCAACCGGTAGCTTCAACAACGCGCTTGGTGCATTTGCCTTAAATGATAATACAACAGGTAATGGCAACATTGCCCTTGGTTATAATTCTTTAGCGCTAAATACATCAGGGAATTATAATATTGCCCTTGGTTTTGCCAGCTTATACAATAATACAACAGGAACTGAAAATACGGCACTAGGGCATAACGCCTTAAGACATAATGTAGCAAAAAGATTTAACACTGCGGTAGGTTTCGGAGCGTTACGATACGCCGATGATACGACAACTACCAGCGACGCTAGAAATACAGCCGTTGGTTATCAAGCCATTAAAGGCTCCGCCACAGCAAGCGCCAATACAGGAATTGACAATACAACTGTAGGTTTTCAAACAATGTATATCAACACAACGGGTTCAAATAATACTGCTATAGGAACTATTGCGCTTCATAATAATACTACAGGCTCTAATAATACGGCATTAGGTTTTAAGGCTGGTGAGCTGATCACAACAGGTAATGACAACATCATCATTGGTTATGATGTTGACCCGTCCAGCGCAACCGCATCAAATGAGCTTAATATCGGCGATATCTTGTTTGGATCAGGTACGGGAACAACAGCAGGATCAAAAGTTGGTGCTGTAGAATATTGTGATGAAACTTTGACAGATTGTTTCTTGGCAACAGATGTTGCGGGTGGATCCCTCACCGCGATTGAACTTGCAGATGGAGATATGGATACAAAAGTTGAGGTCGATAAAGGAGACTTAGACGACGACACCATCCGTTTCAGCACAGCGGGTTCTGAACACATGACAATCGACCCTGTTGGACGAATTTTTATGGGTGACTCCCAATCTGTTTTGTCTGGTTATACAGGACGTATGCAAATGTACAGTAATGCAGGCGCATTGGCAGACTTCACTATCGGTTCCGCTGGTACTAGCAAAGCCGACATTGATATCTTCCGCACTAGGGGGGCTGTCGGAAGTGAGACGGCTGTGGTCAGTGGTGATGAAATTGGAACTGTTCGCTTCAGCGGATATGACGGTGATAGCCTTGAAGATAAAGCGTTTGTCATGGCGAGTGTCGATGGCGTTGTTTCTGATGGCATTATTCCTACCGCCCTTAAATTCGCAACAACTGCAATAGCAGGAAACCCGATAGATCGCTTAATCATTGCATCTAATGGAACGGTTTCTATTGAACAGTTATTAGACATGACATCCGGTAAAATTGTTAATCTTGCTGATCCAACTAACGCGCAAGACGCCGTGACGTTAGCTTATTTAGATGACCAAATTGGTACAGGCGTTGCCAGCATTCAAGATGCCGATGGTGACACAATGATTCAGGTTGAACAAGGTGCTGACGACGATACAATTCGTTTTGATACAGCCGGTACAGAACGTATGACCATTAACCCAACAGGGCAAGTTGGTATTGGTATTGATCCAACAGAGCCATTATCCGTTGTTCTGACAGCCGGAACGCAACCTCCTGTAAATACTGGTGACATTGCGCGCTTTATCCATAATGGTACAGCAAACTCATATGCAGACGTTCGTATTATCGGTGGCGAAAATGGTGGGTCTTTCTTAGGATTTGGCGATAAAGATGATGAAGGTAGTGGTGGAATTTTATACTCACATGTAGATAACGATCTGGCATTTAGAGTCAACACATCAGAA
>CALDHI010000108.1 GCA_937941545.1 uncultured Alphaproteobacteria bacterium | reverse complement strand
AACAAATTTCAGGTAGTGCAGGCGTTGACCAAAGTGTTATTCAACAAATGTTGCCAATGATTGCCACAATGGCGATGGGCGCAATGAGCAAAAAAGCGGGTGGCGCACAAGGCCTATCCCAACTTGTTCAAGGCGGACAATTAGATAGTTTGATGAGCATGTTAGATGCCGATAACGATGGCAAGCCAGATGCAAAAGGCATCATGGGCATGCTTGGTAAATTTATGAATAAGAAAAAAAGAGCGTAAGTAAATTCTCTTATTTCTGGCGTGATTTAATTGCGCCTTCCACGGAAAGAACATCGAAGATAGAGCCATCAATGCGTGGCTCTATTTTTTTCATCTCTGCTAAATCCAGCTCATCTAATTTCAAATTTTTATCTTCTGCAACTTTAACAATAGCGCCTGTAATATGGTGAGCGTCACGGAAGGGCATGCCTAAGTTACGCACCAGCCAGTCGGCAATTTCGGTTGCGGTGGAGTAGCCACTTTTTGCCGCGCTTAACATCGCGTCTTTGTTTACGCTCATTGTGGAAACCATGCCACTGCTTGCGTCTAAACAAAGGATAAGCGTATCGAAACTTTCAAACACGCAAGCTTTGTCTTCTTGTAGGTCTTTGTTGTAGGTGAGGGGGAGGGCTTTCATAACGGTGAGAAGTTGAACGAGGTTACCGTTCAAACGTCCTGTTTTTGCGCGCACCAATTCCGCCGCATCAGGGTTTTTCTTTTGGGGCATGATGGAGCTGCCTGTGCTCCATGCATCGCTTAAGGTGATGAAGCCAAACTGTGAACTACTCCATAGAATGATTTCTTCGGCGAGGCGGGATAGATGAATACCGCATTGCGCGCAAGCGAATAAGAATTCTGTCGCAAAATCACGCGAGGCAACGGCGTCCATTGTGTTAGGTTGCGGTGCATCGAATCCCAAGGCGTTGGCTGTTGCGTTTCTATCAATAGGGAAGCCTGTTCCCGATAATGCTGCCGCACCAAGGGGGCATTGGTTGGCGTTGGCTTTGCAATTGATAAAGCGTTGTTTGTCGCGTTCCAACATTTGCTTATAGGCACCAAGATGCATAGCCAGCGTGACAGGTTGTGCCACTTGTAAATGCGTAAAGCCTGGCATGATAGTGTTTTCATGCTCAATGATTAAATTTTGGAGGACGTTTTGAAAATCCTCAATTTTAGAGGTCATCGCATCGCAAGCGTCACGCACCCAGAGTTTAAAATCTGTGGCGACTTGGTCGTTGCGCGAACGTGCGGTGTGAAGTTTGCCTGCGCTATCGCCAATGATATCTTTTAAACGGCTTTCGATGTTCATATGAATATCTTCTAGCGCATAGGAAAATTCAAATGCGCCTGATTCAATTTCGTTTTTGATTTGGTCAAGGCCGTGTTGGATTTTTTGACCGTCTTCAGCAGGGATTATCTTTTGAGCCACCAACATATCCGCATAGGCCTTTGATCCTGCAATGTCTTGCGCGTAAAGGCGTTTGTCAATGTCAATTGAGGCATTAATTTGGGTCATGATGTCGGACGGTTTTTCCTCAAACCGTCCACCCCACATTGTGTTCGTTTTATTTTTGGTCATTTTATTTTCCTTTGTCGTCATTGCGAAGAAGCGTTAGCGACTGCGGCAATCTATCTTTATTTAGAGATGGATTGCTTCGTTACGCTTATTTCATAAGCGCGCCTCGCAATGACGTGTTTTGTACTACCCATGCACCTTTTTATTATTCTTCAAACGCACGGCGTTAATTTTGATGAAACCGTCGGCGTCTTTTTGGTCATATCCACCTTCTTCATCCATAGAAGATTGAATTGGATCATACAGCGCATTTGGCGATGTGCGCGCCAATGGGTATGCCATGCCTTTAAGAAGCTGAATTTGTACATCACCGTTGGTTGTTTCTTGCGCTTTATCCATTGTGTGCATCAGCAAATCAAACTCAGGGGAGAACCAAAAGCCGTTATAGATAAGGTGCGCAACATCAAGGGAAAGTTTGTCCCGAATTTTCATGACTTCTCTATCCATGGTTAGACCTTCTAAATCACGATGGGCTTTATATAGAATTTCACCGCCTGGTGTTTCGTACACGCCGCGTGATTTAATTCCCACAAAACGGTTTTCAACCATATCTAAACGACCAATACCGTGCTTCGTGCCTAACTCGTTTAGATATTCAAAAATTTCTAAAGACCCTGTGACGGTTTTGTCGTTATTTTTAACAGCAACAGGAATGCCTTCTTTAAAACTAATCGTTAGAATGTCTGCCTCATCGGGGGCGTTAGAAATAGACGCGGTACGCGAATAAACATTTTCTTCAGCAGGGGCATTAGGGTCTTCTAATATACCTGCCTCATGTGAAATGTGGAGCAAGTTATCATCTTCTGAATAGGGCATCGCACGCGAAGCCTTCACGGGAATGCCATGTTGATCCGCATAATTCAGCATATCTTTACGGCCTTCGAAACGGGTGAGGAACTCTTCCATCTTCCAAGGGGCGAGGACTTTTATGTCTGGGTTTAGGGCATAGTAAGACAGCTCAAAACGCACTTGGTCATTGCCTTTCCCTGTTGCGCCGTGTGAGACAAATTGCGCGTTTTCGGCTTGAGCGATTTCAATTTGACGTTTGGAAATAAGCGGGCGCGCCACGGATGTCCCTAGTAAGTAACGCCCTTCGTAAATGGCTTGTGATTTTACGGCAGGGAAGATGTAATCCTCGACAAATTCTTTCTTGAGGTCTTCGACATAGATGGCGGAGGCACCAAGTTTCATTGCTTTCGCACGCGCAACGTCAAAGTCTTCTTCTTGACCAATATCAGCGATATAGGCGACAACGTCGTAACCTTCTTCGATGAACCATTTTAGAATGACGGATGTATCTAATCCACCAGAGTAAGCGAGAACTATTTTACCTTTAGACATTTTATTTTTCCTTTATTTAATGTTTATTCGTTTTAAATTTTTACACCTGCATCGGCCAAGCACCATGCGAGGATGGCTTTTTGGATGTGCAGTCTGTTTTCTGCTTCGTCGTATATGACGGACGCGGATGATTTAGCAACGTCTTCGCTTACTTCTTCCCACTCATGCATAGGCAGGCAATGAGTGAAGATGGCGTTGTCTTTTGCTTGCGCCATCAAGGCGGCGTTCACTTGGTAAGGCCAGAATTTTTCTATGGCTTTTCCGTCTTGCCCCAATGAAACCCATGTGTCTGTGACGATGACATCAGCGTCTTTAGCGGCGGCGTTGACATCACTGGTGACGAATAATTTATCAGGGGCGTTTTGTGCAATATCTTCAGGCATGGCGGCGATAAATTCAAAATTAAGAATTTTGCTTATATCCATGTAACTTTGTGTGACGTTATTATAGTCACCAAACCACGCGATTTTTTTACCTTCAACGGAACCTAGTTTTTCTTCAATCGTCATCACGCTCGCCATAATTTGGCAGGGATGAGAGATGTCTGTCATGCCATTCACAATCGGCACGCTGGCATGGTGTGCCAGCTCTTCCATTTTGGTGTGGTCGCTCATTCTAATCATGATGGCATCGACATAACGTGACATGACTTGCGCTGTGCTTTCAATGCTTTCTGCGCCGCCCAATTGCGTGTCATTCATAGATAGCACAACAGTGTGACCGCCAAGTTGTTTCATCGCCACCTCGAAGGACATGCGTGTTCGCGTGGATAGCTTATCAAACATCATGGCTAGTGTTAGGCCTTTTAAAAGTTGCGGCGGCGCAAACTTTTGCGCCTTTAATTCATGTGCATGTTTTAGGATAGTGCTTAATGTTTGTTTATCAAACTCGCTTAAGTTTATAAAGTTTCTCATATTGGTTTCAATTTATCTGTGTCTTTTAAAACGAGTGAAATTTTCTCAACGGCTTCGTCTATTTCATCGTTGCGAATGTTTAAAGGCGGCGTCAGGCGAAGCGTGTTTTTACCCGCTTGCGTGGCGAACAGGCCGTTTTCTTTTAATTGTGTGAGGATGCCTTTTACATCGTATTTTGTATCGACACCAATCATCAGGCCTTCGCCTTTGACGGCGGTAATGACGCTGCCTGTTTCATTATGAAGGGCATTAAGTTTTGTGATGAAATATGCACTGGCCTCACGCACGCGGGCTAGGAATTCTGGTTTCACAATTTCACCAACTACATTCAACACAACACTTGTGGCAAGCGGATTCCCTGCATAAGTTGAGCCATGCATGCCGACCTCAAAAGAATCGGATACATGCTTTTTCGCCATGAACGCCCCAACGGGGAAGCCACCGCCCAGCCCTTTGGCGAGGGCAATAATGTGAGGTTCATAGTCAAAATGCGCATGTGCAAAAAGCTTTCCCATCCGCCCCATACCGGCCTGAATTTCATCGGAGATAAGGAGGATATTGTTGTCCTTACAAAGTTTTTCTAAGCCTTTAAAAAACTCTGGCGTGCCGGCGGTTAAGCCGCCTTCACCTTGAACAGGCTCCACCATGATGGCGCAGATTTTATCGGTGATGAGGGCCTTTACAGATTCTAAATCATTATAATCCGCAAAGTGAAAGCCAGGAAGGTAGGGGCCAAATTCTGGTTGGCTCAGCGATTTTTCTGTCGCACTGACGGCGCCGTAGGTACGCCCATGGAAGCTGTTGTGGAAGACAATAAATTCTTTGGCGTCTTCGGCTTTATTCTTATGCGCCCATACACGGGCAAGTTTAAGCGAGCCTTCAACGGCCTCTGCGCCAGAGTTACAAAAGAAAATTTTCTCACTACAACAATTTGAAACTAACAACTCCGCCGCTTTAACTTTTGGCTCTGTCGCAATGGAGCCAATCGCCATAGTGAAGCCTTTAGCAATTTGATCCGTAATGCCTTTGTTAAACGCAGGATGGTTATGCCCTAACGCACACACGGCAATTCCGCCTGCGCAATCAAGGTATTGTTTGCCGTTCATGTCATATAAATAAGATCCCTCACCGCGATCAATCACAACATCCTTATGCGGATAAAGTTGCATGTAAACGTCATTTGCGCGGGTTTGGAGGTCGTGATTTTTTGACATGAATGGTTTCCTTGAATAAGTTTTTATACGAATAGAGGCTCATCATATTGTACCCCGTGATGTGGTGGGGTCGCAATATCTGTCTGTCCGTCTATCGCACTTATTTCATATTTATTTGTTGCGTGATAGAGGTATGATTTATAATTATCTCCTGTAACCGTTAAGGGGCCTTTGCTTGAAAACCCAGCGGCTTCAAAAATTTCTTTTGTTTGCCTATTACTGGCTTTGGTTTTTGCGCAAATATTGAAGTTTTCTAGTAGGGCTGAGGTTTGAATTTCTTCCAATATAGGGATGAAGGCAGTTTTTCCACTTAGTGAAGTTAAAACAATGTTGTCTGCATGATCATTTGAAAAATGTGGCAAGTATGATTGAACTCTGTTGGCGCCATTTGATGCATTAAATAATAAACATTGGCCTTTTTGTTTACCATTAGAGGTGGCAATGACGGCAAAATCAGCTTGTTCTATATCGCTTGGTTCAATGGATTTTAAGACACCATTTGATTTGGAAACAGCATAGTTATGAAATTTTAAGAAGCTTTCGCTATCAAATGCTTCGTTAAAGCCTTGAGTTAGTGGGATAATTTCAATGGAAAGGGCAGGATTTTGGTTTGTATTTATGTCAGTCATAATCAGTATCTTTAAAATTAACGGTTTTGGGAGACGCCTTCCTATAAAAGGGCTTTTGGGTAGACCGCAAATTTTATGAATTGATTATTAGGTAATGGAAATAAGCCTTACATATTCGCGATCAGCAAATACGTCGGCGTCGAGCAGTGACGGTTAATTTGTTTGAATTATTTTCCATTTAGAGACTATAATATAAATGTCCCTGTGATTGCAAGAATTATTTTGACATATAGATAAAATTCCATAATAATGATTTTTTTTTATTAGGAGAGTGTCATGGAGCTATTAAGGATTACAGAAGAATTTTACGAGGTTGTTTCTAAAAACGCAGCAAAATATAAAGGAAAAAATGTTGTTATTAAATTTGGAGGTGAGCTTGTGGCACAACCAGAAAAGGTTCGTTCTCTTATCAAGCAAGCTATTAATTTAGTAAATTTAGGTGCTAATGTTGTTATGGTTCATGGTGGCGGAGTCCAAATTGAAGACGAAATCAAAGAAAAAGGCTTTCTTAATAAAAAAGTTGATGGCCTTCGTGTGAATGATGAAGATGTATTAAACTTATCAGACCAGCGCTTGAGTGAGTTAAATAGAGAAATTGGCATTTTATTTTTAGAAGAGGCGAATAGATTAGAAAGTGATGTTAGTTGCTTACCTATGGCGGGGTATACTGGAAATGCGATTAAAGCGGATCCTGCATTTGAAGGGTACCTGACAGGTACGAATTGTTCTGTTAATTCAGAATTTTTTGAAAATGCTTTTAAAAATAACTGTATCCCTATTGTTTATCCTATTTGTTTAGGAAAAAATGGTGAGAGAATGAGCGTGAATGCCGATGAAGTAGCCTCTTCTATTATCTTACAACTGGGTGGAGAAAGATTAGTTCTGTGTACAAATACCCCTGGTGTTTTAGATAAAGAGGGAAATAGAATTCCTGAAATAGTGCCTGATGATATTGATAAACTTATCCAAAATGGAACAGTGACGGAAGGTATGATTCCAAAGTTGAGAGAATGCCTTCGTGTCGCTCAAGACAAAAAAGTAGGGGGCGTGGTTATCTTAGATGGTAATGATCCGCGTGCTGTTGCCCAAGAGATTCTAACTGATGAGGGGGCGGGAACTTTGATACGGGCTCCAATTATTGCGTCAGTTACTCAAGGACTCGATATAACGTCTCAGATGGAAAATTCTAAATAGTCGTCTTTCTTGGATCAAACGCATCACGGACGGCTTCGCCAACGAAGGTGAGAAGGGAGAGCATGAGGGCTAAGCTCACAAACGCTGTGATGCCAAGCCATGGCGCTTCGAGGTTGTTTTTACCTTGTGCCAGCATCTCGCCCAAGCTAGCCGAACCGGGGGGCAGGCCTAAGCCTAAGAAATCCAACGATGTTAGCGCAGTGATTGAACCTGTGAGGATAAACGGCATGAGGGTCAGCGTTGCGACCATGGCGTTGGGTAACACATGGCGGCGCATGATGGTGGTGTTTGAAACCCCCAATGCGTTGGCGGCGCGGACATAATCAAAATTACGCGTGCGCAGAAACTCGGCGCGAACAACATCCACTAAGCTGACCCATGAGAAGAGTAGCAAGATCGCCAATAATGTCCAAAACCCAGGCACGAACATGGCGGAGAAAATAATCAAAATATAGAGCGACGGCAAAGACGCCCAGACTTCAATGACACGTTGCATAATCAAATCCAATCGTCCGCCATAATACCCTTGGAACGCACCTGCCGTAATCCCAATCAGGGAGCTGACGATGGTGAGGGCAAGGCCGAATAAGACAGAAATTCTAAAACCATAAATGACACGCGCGGCAACGTCGCGCCCTTGATCATCGGTGCCAAAGATATTATCTAGGCTGGGCGGGGAGGGCGCAGGTTGAGGGAGGTCATAGTTGATGGTGTCGTACGAAAACCGAATAGGCGGCCAAACCATCCAGCCATCCGCTTGGATTAAGTCTTTAACATACGCATCGCGATAATCGGCCTCGGTTTCAAAATCTCCTCCGAAAGTTGTTTCTGGGTAATTTTGAAAGATAGGGGCGTATAGATCGCCTTTATATTTCAGTAATAAAGGTTTGTCATTGGCGATAAATTCAGCGCAGAGGCAAATTAGTAACAACGCCATGAAAATCCAAAAAGACCAAAGCCCGCGTTTATTGGCTTTAAACTGGGCAAGGCGACGTTGGTTGATGGGAGATAAAATCATGCACTCAATTTAGCCTGAAGCCTATCAAATGCGAAGAGTTTATTATGATTTATCGGCAGTTTAATGAATAAGAGGAGAAATGCTTTTATTGCATAGTCGTTTCGTAGTCTGTTCTGAATTGTCTATCAGTCCAAATTAATGAATCGCGTATGAAGTTGATTCTGACTGTTCAATTAATTTGAGGCGATATTTTTGGTCTTTTGTAAGGACATTATTATCGTTATTTGCCTCACGTATCGCCGGCATATTATTTTGTTCACTCTCATGATCAAAAAATTCAGATAGCTCTGTTCCTAAAAGTTCGCGTAGGATATCTTCATCTGCATTGGATATATCCCCTTGGTCAGAGACATTTTTGCGAATTTTGGATAAAGTGCGTGTGATTTTCTTCAAATTCATAAGAGTCTCCAAAATGTCCTTACCAGTGATTTTTGTGAGGTTATCGCAAATGATTTGATTTGTCAAATTTATCTGGACTGTTTCGTAAAGTTATCCTGAATGGGTGCTGAAAATCAAACTGTTCTGGCTTCAAAGTCAATGCGGGGGTCAACCATCACATATACAACATCCCGAATGAGCGTGGTGATTAAACCCATAAGCGCGAAAATATAGAGCGTACCCAGCACAACAGGGTAATCACGGTTCATAACACTTTCATACCCTAATAACCCTAAACCATCGAGGGAGAAGATAACCTCAATTAACAGTGAGCCTGTGAAGAAGATAGCGAGGAACGCGCTGGGGAAGCCAGCGATTACAATCAACATGGCGTTTCTGAACACATGCCCATAGAGGACTTGTTTCTCTTCCAAGCCTTTGGCGCGCGCGGTGAGTACATATTGTTTATTCACTTCATCCAAGAACGAGTTTTTGGTCAACATCGTCAATCCCGCAAAGCCACTAATGACCATGGCGGCGACAGGCAAGACCATATGCCATAGGTAATCAAGGATTTGTTGAATGATAGTCATATCGTCAAACCCATCCGACACCAGCCCCCGAAGTGGAAAAATATCGAAATAGCGCCCCCCTGCGAAGATGATAATTAGGAGAATGGCGAACATAAAGGAGGGAATAGCGTAGCCTGTAAATACGGCCGCGCTGGTCCAGATATCAAATTTTTGCCCATCTTTAACGGCCTTCTTAATGCCGAGTGGGACAGAAATCATATAGATAATCAGCGTTGACCACAGCCCAAGTGAGATGGAGACGGGCATCTTTTCCAGCACCAAATCAATAACCGATACATCGCGGTAATAGCTTTGCCCTAAATCAAACACCGCATAGTTTTTAACCATATCGAAAAAGCGTATATAAGCGGGCTTATCAAAGCCATACATAGCCTCCAGCTCCGCCACAAATTCTGGGTCAAGCCCTTGGCTACCGCGATACTTGCTCGATTGCCCCGTGCTTTGCGCCGCCGCGCCTGCGCTCATATCCGCGCCTGCACCGCCACTGAAACGAGCGGTTGAATCCACGTTATTGCCTTGAAGCTCCGCAATCATGCGCTCCACTGGGCCACCAGGAACAAATTGCACAATAACAAAGCTCACCAGCATAATACCAAGCAATGTCGGTATCATCAGGAGTAATCTTTTAAGTAAGTAATT
>CALDHI010000107.1 GCA_937941545.1 uncultured Alphaproteobacteria bacterium | reverse complement strand
TCTACATCCCAACGCAAACTAATATAGTGCAGTCTTTCAACCATGAAGCCGTTGATGATCGGTTCGATGATGCTTTATCTAAACAATCCATAGAAGAAATAAATAAAGACGCACCACTTATAGACGATGGCGCTTTCTCTCTAGATTCTGGTCTTTATACAAACAACTTAGATGATTACCTTGTTACAGATTTAGGCACCCTAAGAGACTTAGGCGATTTAAGGGGTATCGATTTTTCCGATGATACCGTGATTAAATTATTCGCTTTTGAAAATGTTATTCAACAAGGTCATGAAGATGACATCTATTTAGCAAACTTCGTTACGAATACGACGCAACCTCCATCACTTTCAAAACATGACAACGTATCAGATAATCTTACCTCCGATGCCATAACAGACGTTGTGCAATATGATGAAACAATCCTGACGATAACAGATATAGTCTAATCACGTTTTTTGCACTACTTAGTGTGATGGTAAAAAACACTATTTTCGAACGCTGTAATGGTGGGGTAATGCAAGAATGATGGCATCATTCACACTTGTACATAGCTTACAATACTGTTCAAAAATGCTGCGGCTACAGTGCCAGATACCGTGGACTTGATACCAGAAACCTCCATAAATTTAGCAGATAAAAACCCCACGTTTCTGCGCTCGTATTTCCTAAAATGTACCCATACAAAAAACTAAAGATTATTGAATGTTATTTGAGAATGAGTAATGTCTGCTTTGGGTCGACAACCGAAATCTATCAGCATATGGATTTGTCAGCAAATGAATGAGTCCTTCTGGCCAATAGCGGACATTGAATAACTTCAATAAATTTGAATTCAACTTACATTCTGCGCCATGAGTGTGCCAGAACTCTTTGGCTCTATCTTATTGCTCTGATTTTTAAGGGCTTTGTTGCTGATCCCTTCGGCTTGTCCACCCGAAGGCCGAAGGTTCAAGTTCTTCTAGCCCTGCCATTTCTTTAGGTTACAGAGAGCTTCTAAAATAAATCATGTTGATTTTATGCCGCGTGTCATGTCATACATGACTTTCAACTGTGGCCAAATTGAATGTAGCGTAAACGCTACAAAAAATACTGTTGTAATAACCATTCCGTAAGCATCTACGAATGAGGCGTAAAATACCCAGCATGATGCAGAAATAATAGCTAATAACTTTCGTGTAATTTCGTTGTTTTAAAAACAAACTGGCTGTTGAAAATATTGTTGCCATTAAAGCAAAAACGTCCCAGAAATCATTATAACCGATAAAAAATGTTAGAATAACGGCGATTATATACAGAATTCCCACTTTGGATGCGTTAACAGGCGAAAAGAAAGCTGTAGAGAAAACATAAATCAAACCAAGTGGTCCAATCATAAACGCCATAGTTGCTCCAATGAAGTAATTATAAAATAGATAAACAACTCCAGCCGCAGCACATAGAAATGAACATGTTTTTCCATCAGGCTGTCTGTAAGCCCATATAAAAAGAAAAGACGCTATAAATGGTAGTAAGTGCAATCCCATTAAAACATAAGACTATAAATTTATTAAGATGGCCTTAATGGGGCATTAAGTCTGACGTCCGCTTTGGGTTGGATGTAGCCAGTATCGGCCATAAACGGACTTTACCAATCCTACAAAACACATAAATTCTTTATTTTAAGAGATATTTATTCCCTTGGTGGTGGGCCACGATGGCCAGCATTCATAGCATTGCATTCTGTATCTGGATTATCTAATGAGCAGCAAAACTGTTTTGTAAAATAGGTTATGAGAGAAAATTTATTTTTATTTATCATCATGATGCTTCCTATAATTTTGCTAATATTAACAAAAAAGAAGGCCATAAGGCCTTCTTAAATTTAGTAGCACATATTAATACGCAGTAATTAAGCTGTAGCTTCTTCTTGAGCTGACAGTAAGGAATTCAAAAAACTTGAAATCAATTCATCAGTACCTGTTTTAATTTCACTTGCTGAAATTGTGCCATCATTGTCTGAATCAAGAAGCGCGAATAACTCTTCACTTTCTTCTGCAGCGTCCGCCAAAAGCTCTTCAAGTATAGAAGCTTCTTCAGATGACTCAACACCACCACTGCCACCACCTGGAGGTGGACCACCGCCTGGAGGCGGGCCTCCCGCTTGTTGACCGCCACCCAAGTTATTTTCTTGAGCAAATTGGCCTAATTCTTCATAACTCAACGATCCATTGCCGTCATAGTCAATCTGCGTAAAGCTTCCTTCTACATCTGAAACATGCGAGGGTACAAAACCATCACTGTACTCTTGTAAAGATAACTCCCCACTTCCGTCCGCATCTGACAACGAAAATCGATCTTGCGGGCTTTGCTGCTGTGTTTGTTTTATGGAAGCATAACTCAAGCTTGAACTTGCTCCCCCGATTGCTGATACCATAATAAGGCTTCTCCTTTATAAATCAGTTAATATTAACCGTTATCAATATCCCTGTAAACATAACGTACGGCACATCAAGATTCCGTCGTTTTTATTTATTTAATTTTAACGACGCGGTTTTTTACCACCCGCAAGTGCACAAACAAGCTCTCCTTCATCACGCGGTGCCTGACAAGTACCACTCAGCTTGCCTCGTGGTGTCTCAACAGTACATATTGCCTCCACGGCAAGGCCATTACAGGCTGTGAAAGCTTCTGGTGGTGGCCCTTTTCTTTCTTTCCCACCGCCGCGCTGACCTGATGGCTCTGATTGATCTTGAGCAACCGTACAGCCAGAAAACGTCAAAACGCTCAAGCCTGTCATTAGTAATAAGCCATATTTTCTCATTTCTTTTTTCCTTTTTTTAAATAGTAAATATTTTACCGTCTTGGTGGTGGCCGATGATGCGGACGATCAGGTAAAGCTTTATCAAAAAACTTTATACGATCTTCATCTGACAACTTAGCGGCTATATCGTAAATAGTCTGAGACATCTGCTCTTTAACACCTACACTATTACTGTGCATTTTATCATGTATGTCATTCAGACGTTTGGGCTCAAAATTATCTGCAGTCAAAACATCATGCGCTTCTCTCTGAAGCCCTCCAATTTCATGCATATTGCCCCTCATATTTGTACCCTGCTGACTTAAAACTTCATCAACAATAGATTTTCCATCCTCAGATAAGAACTCTTTGGCCCGTTCAAACTGCGCCGCAGGACCACCGTGCCTTGGTGGTGGGTGATTCCCATTATTTGGTTTCACCATATAACATGAAACAACAATGCCGATTAAAAACACATTTAGAAGTATAGAGGTAACAAAAATCACAAAAAGTTTTCTCTTACTCATGATTACCTCTTTTTTCCTGTTGGCTGACAAGCGATTGTGCCAGCAAATAATCAGAGTCAATATATAAACTACCATGTGCTTCCGCAGATGATTTAGGAATGGTCAACGCCCCAAAACAAATACCACCGACAAGAGTCAAAGCCATAACAGAAGCTATTTTTGGTTGCATCAACTCAAAGATACAATCAAAAAAACTTTCTTTGACTTCCTTATTTTTACGCGTTTTCTTTGTACGCGCCATAATTTTACTTTTTAACATTAAAGACGGCTCTGGCCACTCATAACGTTTAGATAAATTATCTATCCATTTTAAATTATTACTCATCATTATCTTCCCTTAATAAAACATCCCTATTATTCCCTAAAAATTCTCTTAATTTTTTTCTTCCGCGTGCCAATAAAGATTCTAACGCATCAACACTTACATCCATAACTTCTGCTGCTTCTATATTCGAGGCTTCCAAAAAATATACCAACATAATAGCCTCAGACTGGCGCTTTGGTAACTTCGCTATAGTATCATCAATGATATTTGACACTTCATGGTCAAACATTTGTGAAACAGGCGATTTACCACTATCCAGTAAATTTTGTTTCTCGACATCTAAAAAAATTTTAACAGACCTCATTTCATCGATACTTTTATTACGCGCTATTCGAAATAACCAACTTCTCACCTTTCCCGTGGGCTGCCATGATTCTGCGCGTTGCCATAGGATAGTAAATGTTTCCTGTGTTACATCCTCTGCCTTTCCTTTATCGTGCAGCAAACTATAAGCAAACCTAAAAACGGCATGCATGTGCCTATCCACAAGCTCCTCAAAGGCATTTTCATTACCTTTTACGACCAAGCGCATTAACGCTTCGTCTTCTTTTATTTTGACGCCTAATCTAGATAATTTCACAGTGTTATTATTTACCTTTTAAGCGCTAAGTATATAAAAAATAGCCCTAAAATAATGTTTCCTATTAAAATAACGTTACAAACAGTATTTATCCGTCGTTTTTATTGTCCTAACGACTACAAGCTTAGCAATATAATTTATGAAAGTTAAATGGTGCTTAACGTCCACTTTGGGTCGAAAACAACCACTTTCCGCCAATAGAAAGCGTTCAAAATGTATAACGTTTAGCTGAATAAGTAACATTTGAATTAAATGGATGAATATTTTTACGTAACTTTGAAAAATCGTCCTCATTAACTTCAGGTGTAGATAATCCATCCTGTCATTCAACAGACGCCTACGTTTTAACTAATAATTAAGGTTTTTTACCTATTATTAAGTTTTATTTGACCTAGTTAGGGAAGAGAAGTTTTTGTCTAAGTTTGCGCATTTTGAACAAGTTGGAGTTCATAGCCTGAGGGATTTATATGAACGTCATGCCGAAGTGTCACGCATGATTCATCAGGACAGCTTACGACAATTTACGGACAGTGATGACTTAACAGTCGATTTGGTTCACGAAAATCCATTGGATGGATCACCAGAAGTTTTAGAAAGTTTATCTAACTATAATGTTGTTTCGGTTAGTAGTGGCATTAGTTTAATGGGCGTTGCATTTAGCGGTGGATCGCTAGCAAATTTAAGCAATGTTGAAGGCGCTAAGCAAACTATAAGCGAAATAGATATGCCGATTTATGTTGTGGCGGCAGGTAACGAAGGCCGAACAGAGCATAGTCGTGCGCCACGAGTATCAGATTTTATACGGAGCAGTATTGTAGTAGGTGAGGCAACATTAGAGGGCGAAAATGCACCGTACATTGAAGCGCATAGTTCAAGACTACAACCCACTCTAGCATCAGATAGCCCGTTTAATAATGGTGTAGGTTATCCATACCTTGATTTAACGCCTTCTTTGGACGGGCATGAAAAGTTGGTCAAAGATTTTGTAGCTCAACAAGAATATGAAAACCGTTATCAAAAATTGTTTGGTGGTCTTACTGATGAGAATATTACAGAAGAGCAGAAACAAGCTTATTATGATTTTTCGAATAAATGGGCTGCGGAGGATTATAAGAGTAGTCCTGAAGCTCAAAAATTAACAGATGACTATCTGGCCAACCCTGAGACACTTCATACTGTAGTGATAGAGGGCTTTCGACAAGGGGGGCTTAATGTTGAAGAGCTTGATGATGGTTATGGGTATGTGAATAACCTTGAAGGAACATCGTTTTCTGGCCCTGAAATGGCAGGCTATATATCTGGGGCTATGTATGAACAATCGCAAAGAGAAGCGCAAAATTTACCTATTTTAAGTAAAGAAGAACTTTCATCTATTGCAAGATTAGCGACAACTGACGGTTATGGTAGAGAAGGCGAAGTGGGACAGACACATCATTATTTCAATCAGGCTAGCTTCGCAATAACAAAGTCTGGAGGTCATGGTATTTTTAACCCAGACATGTTCCGTGATTTAATGGATGAAGCCTATAATAAAATTGAAAATAATCCAAACATTGCCAGAGATAATATGGAGATAAGTGTTGCAGCAGACCAAAGTGAATTTCAAAGGGGGGAGCTGGCAACTTTTACAGTAGATAATTTAGAAACCAATATGGTTGTTGAAAGCGTACGATATGAATTTTCTCCAGAGAATGGTAGCACACCTGATATAAGTGCAGGTGGTTTATCTGGAGAAGATGCAATTGGTTTCATTGCAAACCATGCAAGCGAAAGCTTTTTTGATACTCGAAACCCTACTCATATAGGGTGGTTAAGACTTGAAACGGATTTTGGAGAAGTTGCAAGTAACGGGAGCCAGTGGACATTAAGTGTTGAACATACAGGTGATATCGCAGAAGCTTCTGTAACCGCATATGGCTATCCTGAAGGCAGTTTGCTGCATCAGATGATGGATTATACGCAGGAGATTACTGCCAAGCTAACGGCCCCAAAACCAGATGTTTCAGATGCGCCTGTACAACAGAGTATAAAAATACCAGAAACTGTTCCGGTGGGGAGTACATTTGACCCATAACGTTTGCGCCAATGGTAACTGCAGAATTACTCTCGATAATAAATATCTTGAATTTTTTCGGGTAACAACAGGGTATAAAAAGCAGGTTGTTTAAGCTGAATATGACTTCACGTGTCCTGACAGGTCATTCACGCTGGAGTATTCTTTGAAAGGCATATTCATCCTTATTCTGGTAATCTATAAAAACCCTAAAGATAATACTACTTCGGAATATTGAGTTTAATTACTTGAAATAACAATAAAACTCGTCATGCTTAAGATACCAAAATAAAAAGAGGTACAGCATGATTTGGTTAACATGGGCATTAATTCATACAGTTTTTCAAGCTATCTTTGCTGAATTAAATCGAGTCTACAAAATTGATAGTTTGCAGATAAATTTCTTACACTCGTTTTTTGCCTTTCTTGTTATGTGCCTTATGTTTCCTTTCCTAAGCTGGAATTTGGACGCAAAACTTATTATTGCGGCTTTTATTGCTAGTAGTGTTATGACAGTGGGGTGCCAAGCTCAATTCTTTTTATCTTCAAAACATAATGGGCGCGTCGCATCTATGTGGCAGCCCATCTCTGTCTTTGTGAGTTTTATTCTCTGGATTGGCCTATTCCCAGAAACTGCCGTTGCATACATGGAAAACAAAGTCATTTTAGGAGCCATTATTTTGGCTTTTGCGATGATTATTTTTTCTTTTGTTTTAGTACGCCGTAATGATATTGCAGCGCGAACGTTTATTTTGGTTTTGCCAATTGGCGTATTATACGGGTTAAATGGTGTTATATATAAATATTCCTTACCAGAAACAAACGCATTCAAAGAAGCATTAATGCTGTCTTTTTTGATATACTTTTTTATGACTGTTTTTTCTTTTGGGGCTGCTTACTCCAAAAGACGAATTACAAAAGAACTATTCTCACCTACATTTGTTAAGGCAGGATTAGTTATTGGTTTAGCTTCTGCGCTATCGCAAGTGACTATTCTTTTAAGTTTTGCTTATGCTATTAACCCTGGTTTTACTGGCGTTATAGGAATGCTATCACCTGTATGGATCATGGTTTTTCACCGTTTACGCGGTATTCATGATGATGCTAGTCCTTGGGCAGGGTTAATCATGATCTTAGGTGCCATTTTATTGGGTTACGCAACATTACAATGAGTACTCTCACCCTGACCTACAACGTCCGCTTTGGGTCGTATGCAGTCATTCAAAATATATCAGGCTTATGAGCCAATACACCATTGCCTTCTTGCCGTAATTGTATCCCACTTGATCGTTCTAGTTCCAATAACATTTCATCATCTATAGCTTTTTCAACATCAATAACATCTGAAATGCGTCTTGCGTATAACTTCATTCCAGATGCTATGGAGCCGAATCCGGCTTCTAAATCAAGCCCCATTTCTTTTAGCTTCACCTCTGCTCCCGCTGAGTATGGGGTTAGGTACATGACTTTATCAATGCCATATTCATTAGCATAGTATGAATAGGCTATATCTATGATACTTGCTATATCCCCCCTTAATGAGTGGTTATAATTTGGTGATCCTTCTGCTGATTCCACCCACACTGTTTTATCATCTGTATTGCATCCGCCAATTGCAAGCCCACATAACTGCCCCTTCATCCAAATTGCCATATCCAAAGTTGTATCATTATAATTAAATGGCAGTCTTCTAACTTCTTTCAAACTATCAACTGAATAATCTTCCAACATAAGTGAGGTACTTCTTAGGTTGTAGCTTATGGAACGATTATCAATATGCGCTTTTTGCTCATTTTCATTAATTCTAGGATGCCATGTTTGCAAAATTGCATTTACCGCTTTCTTATCGATGAGTTTGAGGCTTACCCCGCCTCCGAAACTTCCACCCAAATGCTCTTGCGCTTTCTCTAAAGCCTGATGTTTGAGGGCTGTAAAATGTATAAGCCTTGTCGTTAAATCTGCATCAACTGCATCGCTAAATGTAATTTTCATATTATTGTTATAGATTATACATCGCAGATAACACAAGCATATTTTTTAAGCCCAACCTTAATCAGCATGGGTTTGATCAGGAATGATAAATGGCCATTACTAACCTATAGTACCGTTATCGGCCAAGAGCGGGCATTTACAGCAGGGTTTCATATAACTTATATAGATTTTAATTCTTGTGCTGTTGCAAATGGTCAAGCCATCAACACGCAATACCATAGGATTCGTGGATCATACCCCAAACTGCTTCGTTTCCTTTTTTCCACTGCTCAATCTTATTAATATTATGAGCAAGGTGTTTATCAAATCCAACGACTTCATCGATTGAGTGAACAGCACAAAAATTATCAGTTTCAATCAATCTTAAGTTAATATCTTTTAATTCAGATTCAAGAGTTGTGCGAACATCCCATTCGGTTTCTGCAGAAACAGCCATATAACCAGATGCCCTATGCATTTCTGACGAAAGAATATCATTAGATACTCCCAGCATACGCTCGAAAGTCACCCGAACAACCCAAACATTCTTAAATTTTTTCATGGGAGGTGTTTGAACATAATACGAGTTAAAATTTATATCTAAGGGTTTTCTAAGAAGAAGGTTAAAAATCTTTTTCTGCTTCACCACTTTCAATAGCAGTCAAAGCTTTGTCCTTTGATACCATAGCGCATAATGTTGCTCCCGATTTCTCGCAAGTACCTTTAGCCATATAGCCACCTTTTTTGGTTTGATGAATGACAGGGTTTTGGATTACGACACCCTTTTCTTTAGTTTTTACGTTGTACGCTGTTAGTGGCATAAGAATTCTCCGTTTTAGTTTTTTATAATTTTAACTGTTATATTGTAACATATAAGAAAATGTTGTCACGCTGTTATTTTAAGCTGCCTCTTGTTGCTGAAACCACTGCGGGAATGGGTCTTTTAGTTTTTTAGCCATTTCTGGTGCAGTTAGGTAATCTTTAACCAGACATTTATCTAATTGCTTACAAATGGCCTCTTTATCCATTTGATCTTTCAGTCCAATAAACACAATTTCTTGCCGTCTATCACCATAATCTTTAGTCCAATATTGTTTGATTACTTCTTCCATAGCATTACCGTCAGGCCATTGGTTTTTAGGGATAGCCGCCCACCAACGACCAATGCCTTGATGTCTGACAAACGCCCCTGCTTGGGAAACTTCGCCTACATAGTCTGGACGAGAAGATATCCAGAAGAAACCCTTAGCACGCACAACACCTTCCCATTCTTGATTGAAAAAAGCATAGATTTTTTCAGGATCAAACGGTTGGCGTTCTCGGTAAACAAAACTTGTGATGCCATATTCCTCTGTTTCAGGAACGTGTTCGTTTGGATTATATAGCTCCTGTGCCCATAGTGGATGCTCTTGCGCTTCTTCTAAATTGTATAAACCTGTATCCATTACCTCTTTCATATCTACTTGTGAAAGTGTTGTTTCAATGAGCTTTGCTTTCACATTGAGGCCACGAATAATAGCTCTAACAGTTTCTATGTCTTGTTTTGAAACCAAATCAATTTTATTAAGAATGATAACATTGGCAAACTCAATTTGTTCGACTAACAAATCAACGAGCGTTCGCTCATCTTCTTCACCAAGGCTTTCACCCCGATCTGTAAGAAAATCTGTTGAGCTATAGTTTCTGATCAGGTTAACGTGGTCTTACCTGCCCCTAGAAACCCAGATAAAACGGTTACGGGAAGTTTTTTCTCAACTGTTTGAAGCATAGTTAAAGTGTCCTCTTGATTTATTAAGTGTTATAATATAACAGTTAATAAATCAATATTTTTAAATTGCAAGAGGCAATACATAGGAAAGATAAAACGATGTTAAAAACAATTACTCCATATTTTATTATAGTCGGTTGCGCCATGCATATTTTTTGTTGTGGACTACCTTTGTTGTTAAGTATTACCAGCCTGACAAACGTTTTTGGCGTATCGTCTCTCAGTGTTTTTGAAATTGAATGGTTTGAAGCCGTTGAAGATTACGTATTAATTCTATCGGGAATGCTATTATTTGTTACATACCTAATAAACCGTTTGAGTAAAAAGCTAGATTGTTCAAAAGACGACTTCTGCACTCATCCTCCTTGCATTGAAAAAAAGAATATATCTAGTTATATGTTCAAAATTGCAGTGATTTTATATCTTCTTAACATCATGACATTCTTAATAAATACGTTTATAATATAAGCTCTCTGTCTTAACGCCTCTAAACTTAAGGTTCACATCAATGAGCAAAGCTATATTAACAAAAGCTGCTAACTACTGCGAAACCAATAAATACCGCTTTACAGAGCCAAGAGTCGAAGTTTTGAGAATTATTTCTTCAAGCAAAACACCGCTTGGTGCTTATGAGGTATTAGAAAAGCTTGGTAAGGTTATAAAGAACCCTAAGCCACCAACAGCATATCGGGCCATCGAGTTTTGGCAGGAAAATCACTTCATTCATCGTATTGAAAGTATAAACGCTTATATCGCTTGTGATGCTGGGCATCGGCATAAAGGGTCACAATTCATGATTTGTGATGATTGCGGTGATGTAACCGAAGCGCATTTGTGTGATCTTCCTAAGCCTCTTAAAGACAGTGCAACAAAAAATACGTTTACGCCTTCACGCTGGAATCTTGAAATTCATGGACAGTGTAGAAAATGCTTATCTATTTAATTTACATGCCGTATTGGACGACTAGGTAAATCTGATATAAATCAAATGTCCGCTTAGGGTCCAGGCTGTGTGGAAACACCATTTATTCAGTTGGTTTATTAAAAAACAGCGTTTTTCAGATTGTTTTATCCCAACAGATAATTTCTACTGTATCCACTTTTAAAACACGAATATTAGGCTAAATATAGGCTTAATCTCTAAACCTCCTATATTGCGGGCAAAGCAAGGCGTGTTTACCTTTAAGTCATTCGTCGTTACTGGTCATCCACCTACACAGGATGTTCTATAAAATAACAATGCACAACAGGAGCAAACCGTCGCATCAGCCGTTGGGAGCATGAGGCGGTTCTTGATACGGTCGCGGCAAGACTTGCAGAAAAAGTTGATATGATGACGATTAGAAAATCAACGGTCGAGCATCTGTTTGGAACGATCAAACATTGGATGGGCGCCACGCACTTTCAAATGAAGACCATAGGGCAGAAATGAGTCTGCATGTGCTGGCCTATAATTTAAAACGTGTGATGAACATCATGGGGGCAATGAGGGCTTAAACTTACTACCATCAATGGCCACAAACGCATCAGCAAATAAATCTAATTTACGGCACAACAGCACAAACTCACGGCACACCAAGCCAATAGCCTTGGTGTTGTCTTTGCGGAAATCTGCAATTGTTTTAAAGTCAGGGGCAAGGCGACCCAGTATGTGTCTCATAATACATCCTAAATTTGAGCGGTTAACAAAGTGGAATTTGTCTATAATACTTATATTATTGTTGCGGTTGAAAAGCAAGTATGTTGAGATCCTAGCCCCGTGGAAGTTTCAAGATTCGGTTTAAACTATAGCATCATTCACCAGACACTTACTGACGTCCTAAAGTTTGACGAAGGCTTCATGAATATTCTCTGAAGAAGCCGTGCTCTTAACGAAATGGATAATGATATAGATCCTTAAGAAGTACCTTTTCATTACGGTCATAAAATGGGCAATTATGCGTATCTTCAGGCGGTGCGGTGCCAACATGTCTAGGGTGAGTATTATCCCAGTTAGATTGGCGGCACTGCTTAAGTTTATTCATAACCCAGTTGTATTTAAGTCATCTAGAGCTGTCGATATATCTCCTCACCTATTTTGTACACGAAGAGGGAAAAGCTACTTCAACGAAAGTAATGGAAGAACTGAAGGATGGGATTCTATGTGGCAAAGATTTATGGCGCGTATACTAAAAGAAACTAAAGTGTCTGAAAGATTCACAGAGCATGACTTAAGAGCTAAATGTGCGAGTGATGCCGATACCTTAGAACATGCTCAAAGCTTACTGTCTCATACAGATAGTAAGATTACTAAAGCTGTCTACAGACGCAAGCCAGAGATCATAAAACCGTCAAAAAGCTCATTCGAATAGTACAACTTGCTTTCTATAGTACAATTTATTTTGGAGAGCCTCTGTAACCTAGAGAAATGGCAGGGGCATGGAGACTCGAACTCCAGACCTACGGTTTTGGAGACTTAAATTACGGAAAAAGATAATAATCTGTAGTAGTAATTTTAATTATATATCAATAACTTAGTTAATTTTGTATTAACATAATGACTACCTCTTATATCCTCCTTTGAACTGCTAGTGTCCCAAGAGTGTCCCATTTGAGGCCTACGGTGTATTCAATTTATAATATTTAAAGTGCTATGAATCCCTATCTAAAGTACAGAATATGTGAAATAACGCAATATTTTTGTATGTTCTTTAACTAATTATTGGAAATCCCCCTTAATCCCACTAATGTGGTAAAAGGAAGGCTTTCACAATGGAATTAATTTTAGAACATCTTTTTACTTTCTTGACTGGCATTGTCACTGGAGGTGCAGGAGGAGCATTAATAACTTTAACGCTTATTAAGAAGACTTATAAACTTAAAGGCGAAGGTACTATTACAGATCAATCTGGTGCTAAAGCTGAGGGTGATATTGTAGGTAGAGATAAAAGTAATTTATAATGAATTTAAATATAGTTGATCAATCTGCCGCTCAAGCCGATGGAGACATTATTGGTAGAGACAAAAATGTCTATGAAGCCAAGCCAACGCCTAGAGGTGTAGAAGCTTTATTATTAAAACTTGCAGAACAAGTAAAAAATAATCATGAAGTAGCGGAGCTAATTGAAGAACTTGCATATTATCACATTAAAAAATCTATTGATGGTATAGATGGGCTAGAGGCAAAACTGGATGCTGCAAAATTATCTCACAGGTACTTAGATGCCATAGATAAAAAAGAAAAGTTTGTTAAACTTCTAGAAGCTATGTCACTATATACAAGCGCTCAGAGAATATTTTCCTTTTTTCTGGCACAAGCGGAAAACGAGTTTAATCATGTCGTTTACCCTGAAATTCCTAAAAAAACAGAATCAGAAATTAATGAAATGATCATTGATAGAATTATCAAACCAGTTATTGAGCAAACTGATGCGGATTTACTCTATATTGATTACAATATTGCTTTCGGAATGATTTATTGGCTTGCAGAACAATGTTTTATTAGGTGGCATCATGACGCAGCTTAGTTATCAGGCCTCCTTTGACCCTTACCATACTATTTTCAGATTTTTTCAAATATCATATATCGTAGATTATGCTGAATTACCTATCGATACATTACGAATTATAGATTACTTTTTATCGTTCCCATACAGGTTGCGTATGTTTAGCTACAAAGCCGAACATCG
>CALDHI010000106.1 GCA_937941545.1 uncultured Alphaproteobacteria bacterium | reverse complement strand
AAGAAACATCATGCAAGTTAAAGAAATTTCACAAGAAGGCCTATCTCACGAACTAGAGGTGACTGTTCCTGCTAACGATATTGACGTGAAGGTGGTTGACCGTCTTAAAGAAGTGATCAAAACGGCGAAGCAACCTGGTTTCCGCCCTGGTAAGATGCCGATGGATATGGCACGTCAGAAATACGGTAAAGCGGTTATGGGCGAAGTGCTTGAGCTGGCTGTGAATGATGCAACGAAACAAGTTTTAGAAGACAAAAAGCTACGCCCTGCGATGCAACCTAAAATCGAAGTTAAAGAATTTGACGAAGGTAAAGACCTTGTTTTCTCAATGAAAATTGATGTGCTTCCTGACTTTGATGTCATGGACACAAAAGGCGTGAAAATTGAAAAGCCAATGGCGAAAATTGGTGATACAGAAATCAATGAAGCGTTGGAGCGTATTACGGCGCAACATAAAGGGTCTGCTCCTATTAAGGGTGATCGCGGTATTAAAAAAGGCGATATCGCTATTTTTGATTTTCATGGTCGTACAGCGGATGACAATGTTGAGCATGAAGGTATGCACGCACACGGTCACAAACTTGAAATTGGTTCAGGTCAATTTATTCCGGGTTTTGAAGACCAAATGATTGGTAAAAAAGCAGGAACGAAATTTGACGTTAATGTTAAATTCCCTGATGAATACCAAGCTGAAAATCTTGCAGGTCGCGACGCGATTTTTGATATTGATTTGAAAGAAATCCACGAAGCTTCTGATGCGGTTGTGAATGATGATTTCGCGAAAGAGCTTGGCTTTGATGATGAAGCGGCGCTTCGTGATGCCGTGAAACACCAGCTAACATCTGATTATTCAAACCAAACACGTCTTAAGATGAAGCGTGAATTGTTGGATATCCTAGATGAAAATCACACATTTGAAATTCCACAAGGTATGGTTGATGCAGAGTTAGAGGCGATTACAAAACAAATCGAATCTGAGCGTGCGCAAAACCCAGAAGCAGAAGACTTAACGGACGAAGAAAAAGAAGAGCTTTCAACGATTGCTATTCGTCGCGTTCGCCTTGGTTTGGTTATCGCTGAAATTGGCCAGAAGAATGACGTGACAATTGCGGATCAAGAGCTACAACGTTCGGTTATTACCGAAGCGCAAAAATACCCAGGTCAAGAAAAGATGGTGTTTGAATTCTATCAAAAAAATCCACAAATGCTTGAAAATTTACGCGCTCCCTTATTTGAAGATAAAGTCGTTGATTTGATTTTTGATGAAGCGAAAATTACAGAAAAAGAAGTCTCTATCGAAGAATTGATGAAAGAAGACGACGAAGACGAAAAGCCAAAAGCAAAGAAAAAAGCACCAGCAAAGAAGGCTGCTGCTAAGAAAAAGCCGGCAGCAGAAAAAGATGACGCTGATAAAAAGCCAGCCGCTAAAAAAGCAGCAAAGAAAAAAGCTTAACGTTTTTAAAACATAATTTAAAAGAAGAGCGCGTCACATGAGGCGCTTTTTTTTATGCGGCAATTAATTGCTGATTGTAACGGGGTGCGTTGAGTAGTTCTTGATTATAGGTGTCTATATTCATGAAACGATCCCAATTTTTGTGACAGCTAGGCCCCATAACGCTTAATGTAATAAGAACATCGACGTTTTTCGTTAGCTTACCATCAAGATTGCTCATAAGTATAACAGAATCTTCTGGTTCTCCGAATGCTGTATTATCAATAGTCGGACCGGCTTTGTTTTTGAAACGACCCGTTATGTTCACATTTTCTGTGTGTAGGCGAAGGGATTGTCCCGTTTCAACGTGGGGCGCGGACCATGTTCTAAACGCAATATCACCCATCTTGTCTTCTGATTGGACGAGGGCGGCATCTTTCCCCATCAGCGCCATCTGAAATTCATGCCAGATATAGCTTTTCCCGCCAGACATATCTCCGTTAATCGCAAATTTTAAGCCCTTTAAAAGTTCAGGGGGGATGGATAGGGCGTAGTCTCTAATTATATTTCCAAGCTCCGCACGTTTTGATGTTTGATAAAATCTATTTGCAAGTTCCATGTTTAAGTTTATACAGTAAGTATAGCATTATGTCAATTATAAAATGCTGTTGCTACTAACAAAATATACCTCTTGAACTCATAGGCTACGCGGGATAATCTGTATCTAGATTGATTCAAAATACAAAAACACAGGAAATATCCCAAATGAGCGAACGCGACCCCTTAGAAATATATAACTCTCACCTAATTCCAACGGTTATTGAGCAAACAAACCGTGGAGAGCGTGCGTTTGACATTTTTTCACGCTTGTTGAAAGAGCGTATTATCTTCCTAACGGGTGAGGTGAATGACTATGTATCGTCCCTTATTTGCGCGCAGCTTCTTTTCTTGGAATCAGAAAACCCAACAAAAGACATCTCATTCTACATTAACTCTCCGGGTGGCGTTGTGACGGCAGGGATGGCAATGTATGACACAATGCAATACATCAAGCCGAATGTATCGACTGTTTGTATTGGTCAAGCGGCGTCTATGGGGTCTTTGCTTTTGACCGCCGGTGCGGAAGGCAAGCGTTTTGCACTTCCACATGCACGTATCATGATCCACCAACCTTCTGGCGGTGCGCAGGGTCAAGCAACGGATATCCAAATCCAAGCGGATGAAATCCAACGTATGAAGTCAATGTTGAATAATATCTATGTGAACCACACAGGCCAGAAATTACCTCTTATTCAAGAGTCTATGGAGCGCGATAATTTCATGAGCGCGCAAGAAGCGCAAAAATTTGGTCTTATTGATAAAGTAGTCGAAGCGCACGCTTTGCCTGATAAAAAAGATAAGTAGATAAGCCCAAAATATCTAAAGGGAGCCTCTTTTATGAGGCTTTTTTTATATCTTGTTAACTTTTTTAGCGTAGTTTATGTTACTTTTTGACTGCAAATGTCGAATAGACTAAGCTGATATTCTATAAATATTCAAAAATGAAAGCAATTTATGTCTGATAACGATAAGAATAACGAAAACAAGCCTAAAAAAGACGAGATTAAGGCAAAAAAAGACCCTATTGACGTAAAAGACAAGGTTTATGCCGTACTTCCTTTGCGCGATATAGTGGTTTTTCCACACATGATTGTCCCTTTATTCGTTGGCCGTGAGAAATCCGTGAAGGCGCTTGAACATGTTATGCAGGATAATAAAGAAATTCTGCTTATTACACAGAAACTTCCTTCTGAAGATGAGCCAAATGGTGAAGACCTCTATAAAGTCGGCACGATTGGTAATATTCTACAACTGCTTAAACTCCCAGACGGTACTGTTAAAGTATTGGTTGAAGGGGGCGCACGCGTAGAAGTCGCGGAATATATAGAAAAAGGCGACTATATCGAAGCTAAGGCCAATCTTGTGAAAAAGCCAGAGATTGTCGATGATGAGCTAGAGGCGCTATCGCGTGCGGTTATTTCGCAGTTTGAGCAATACGTGAAGCTGAATAAGAAAATTCCCCCAGAAGTCATTGTTTCCATTAATCAAATTGACGATATCGTTAAGATGGCAGATACGATTGCCTCACATCTGACTTTAAAGATTGAAGAGAAGCAAAGCTTGTTAGAACTTAAAACTTCTGCTGAGCGCTTAGAGCAAATCTACAGCCATATGGAAGGCGAGATTGGGGTTCTGCAGGTTGAAAAGCGCGTTAAGAACCGCGTGAAACGCCAAATGGAAAAGACCCAGCGTGAGTATTATTTGAACGAGCAAATGAAAGCCATTCAAAAAGAATTAGGCGAGGGCGAAGATGGTCTTGATGAAGTTGGTGAACTTGAAAAGAAAATCAAAGAAACCAAGTTATCAAAAGAAGCCAAAGAAAAAGCCACAAATGAGCTGAAAAAGTTAAAGCAAATGTCACCGATGTCGGCGGAAGCCACAGTGGTGCGTAATTACCTCGATTGGATTGTGGGCGTGCCATGGGGCAAACGCAGCCGTGTGTCTAAAGATATTAAAAAGGCACTGAAAGTGCTAGATAAAGATCATTACGGGCTTGAGAAAGTAAAAGAGCGCATCCTTGAATACCTTGCCGTTCAACAACGTACGAATAAAGTAAGAGGTCCAATCCTGTGTCTTGTTGGGCCACCAGGTGTGGGTAAAACCTCATTGGGAAGCTCGATTGCTAAAGCAACGAACAGAAATTTTGTCCGTGTGTCTTTGGGTGGTGTGCGGGATGAAAGCGAAATTCGTGGTCATCGTCGTACTTATATTGGGGCGATGCCAGGTAAAATTATCCAAAGCATGAAGAAGGCGAAGACAACCAATCCGTTATTCTTACTGGATGAAATTGATAAGATGTCCTCTGACATGCGCGGTGATCCAGCGTCAGCCTTATTGGAGGTTCTTGATCCTGAACAAAACAGCACGTTTAACGATCATTACATGGAGATGGATTATGATTTGTCTGATGTGATGTTCGTTTGTACGGCGAACTCACTGAATATGCCGCAACCTTTGCTGGATCGTATGGAAGTCATTCGTATTGCGGGTTATACCGAAGATGAAAAACTTGAAATCGTCAAACGCCATTTGTTGGAAAAGCAAAAGAAAGCGGCTGGCTTAAGAAAAGACGAGATTAAGATTAGTGACACAACATTGCGTGACCTTATCCGCTATTATACTCGCGAAGCAGGGGTGCGTAATCTTGAGCGTGAAATTGCCAACCTTTGCCGTAAAACCATCAAGGATATTTTGATGAAAGGTAAAACGGCCGTTTCTATTACGCCTAAGTTTTTGGAAAAATATGCTGGCGTTAAGAAGTATCGTTTCGGCGAAGTGGAAGAACAAGACCGTGTTGGCGTGGTGACAGGTTTGGCCTACACGCAATTTGGCGGGGATATTTTATCCATCGAGGCTGTCACCATTCCAGGGAAAGACGGTAAGGTAACAACCACAGGAAACCTGAAAGATGTGATGAGGGAATCGATTAAGGTTGCTGAGATGTTGGTTAAATCACGCGCCGCGCAATTTGGGATTTCATATGCTGAACTAAAAGAAAAATCCATTCATGTCCATGTGCCAGAAGGGGCGACCCCTAAAGATGGGCCTTCTGCTGGGGCGGCGATGACAACGGCGATTATTTCTACATTGACGGGTATTGAAATTCGCCGTGATATTGCGATGACGGGGGAAATTAATCTTCGTGGTTATGTGACTGCCATTGGCGGCTTGAAAGAAAAGCTTCTGGCAGCGCTGCGAAGTGGGATTAAAACGGTGCTTATTCCGAAAGAAAATGAAAAAGACCTGGCTGATGTGCCTGATAAGGTGAAAAAAGAGCTGGAAATTATTCCTGTGAACACCATCGAGGAAGTCTTGGTTCACGCCCTTTTAGAGATGCCCAAGCCAATAAATGAGGAAAAACAAGGTAAAAATGGTGATTTATCCCCAAAAACGGCAGAAAATAAGGGGAAAGAGGTTGTTACCCATTGAGTTTAGGGTCAAATATTTTTAATATGATTCGTATAGAGAGCTTGCAATCAATGGCTGAAGCCGTTTATAGCAGTCTCGATAATTTTAGAATCGGTGTTGTGAAAATAACGCCATTAATATTAAAACATAAGGATATTTATTATGAACAAAGCAGAACTTATTGAATTCGTAGCAAACGAAACTGAAAGCACAAAAGCAGACGCTCAACGCGCTGTTGAAGCTGTATTTAAAGGTATCACAACAACAGTGAAAAAAGGCGGCGATGCTCGTTTCGTTGGTTTCGGTACATTCACAGTAGCAAAACGTGCGGCAACAACTGGCCGTAACCCACGTACAGGTGAAGCAATCAAAATTAAAGCGTCTAAAAACGTTAAATTCAAAGCTGGTAAAGAGCTTAAAGAAGCTGTTAATAAATAAGCTTTACTGAATTTCAAGGAGAGGGCGCGTCATAGGATGCGCCCTTTTTTGTTTTGAAGTGCGCTCAGACGTGCGAGCACGCTACGCGGTACTTTCTAATATAAATATGATTTTACCTCTTGCAATTTATGCAGGGTAAAGTTAAAACATTTAAATCTTACTGAGGTTACTTAATGTTGTGGCACAGGTTTGATTTTAAGAGGCCATAGATGGTTTACCATTCTGAGGCATTTTTTAAATAATGTGGGTGGTTAGCTCAGCTGGTAGAGCATCTCGTTTACACCGAGAGGGTCAGCGGTTCGAACCCGTTACCACCCACCATTATTCTTTTATATCTAAATATCGTTTTTTGGCGTAAGCATCAAATACTTATCTCACCGGCAAGGTTTTGTGTCATTAGGTGTCTGACCATTTTAGGGTTGAGCCCTCTGCCGATTAAAAAGGATAGCTTACTAAAAGCGGCTTCTGTCGTCATGTCACCGCCACTTATTGCTCCTGCTTTTGATAGCGCGCTTCCTGTTGCATACTTTTCGATGGCAACTCCCCCTGCATAACATTGGGTGATATCTACAAAAACAGTGCCTTGGTCGGATGCTGATTTAATTAGCGCCATGATTCCTTCATCAGATGGTGGATTTCCTGCGCCATAGCATTCTAAAATTACACCTTTAGGGGCAGGGGTAAGAACTCGTGCTATAAAGTCAGCGGAAATACCAGGAAATAATTTTAATAATATCGTGTCGTTTTGTTCAATATCAAGCAGCTCAAAAGGCATAACGGGCTTATCTGCTATGGGGGCAGAATAGTGAATAACGCGATCATTAGATATTGTGGCGAGCAAATCTAAATTAGGGCTATTAAAGGCGAAAAAATCATTGGCATGTATTTTTATTGCTCTATTGCCGCGTATTATTCTGTTGGCAAAGCAGATGCAAACTTCTGATAGCTTATTGCTAGAGGCGGCGTTAAGGGCGTTAACAAAATTGTTTTCAGCATCATTGTTAGGTTGAGAGAGTGGGACTTGCGCGCCAGTGAAAATTACAGGTTTATTTAGATTACTGAGCATGTAGGAAAGAGCTGATGCGGAATAAGCCATAGTATCCGTCCCGTGCAAAACTACAAAGCCATCATACTTATGATATTTATCTGCAATATCTGCGGCTATTTGTTTCCAAGTTTCTTGGGTTGCGTTGGGACTGACTATTAATTCTTTAAATTCATGGATGTCGTATTCAGGGAGGTTTTTATGTTGCTTGTTTAAGTCTGCGAGCAAGATGGAGAAGTCACCTCTTGAGGCAGGGCTTTGTCCTTTAGGTGTTTGAATACACCCGATCGTCCCGCCTGTATAAGCGATATATATTTTTTTTGTCATGATTTCTCCTAAATTAAAAAAACATATCAAAATACATCACTACTGCCAATTTATTTGTTAAACCTCATGTTGTTCTTCTGAGAGGCTATTTATATAAAATTACTTGTAACTTTTTAAAAGATAGATCGAATTAAAATTTAACAAATAATAGAGGAGATATCATGACAAAAGTAATTACACAAAACAAATACGTTCATTTCACTATCGCGACATTTATGGCTTTATTCCTATTTGTAAGCATCGCACAAGCGGGGCAGAGTTGGCAAAATCAAAATCAAAATACTAAGGTTAAGGGGACGTGGTCAATTGAGCAGCGCAGTGATGGTAATTATCTTGTGTTAGATGATGCCTTCAAAACTAAAAATGCGCCAGATTTGAAATTCTTTGTAACAAACACCAGTGCAGGCGATGTGACAGGTAAGAACGCCACCGATAGCGCCGTTGAAATTGCCAAGCTAACCTCAAATAAAGGCGCGCAAAGTTATAAAATTCCCGCAAGCGTAGACGTTAGCAATTATAAAACATTAGTCCTTCATTGCGAACAATACTCAAAACTATGGGCTGCAACACCGCTGAAATAGGGAAGTGTAACAACTTCACTTAGGCTATTTATCGAAACTGAATTCCCTGCTAAGATATGTTTTTTATAAACAAGCTTAGTGGGGATTTTATTATGTTGATCGGTGTACCAAAAGAGATTAAACCGCAAGAACATCGTGTTGGCCTTGTGCCCGCATCGGTGCGTGAATTTATTGCCCATGGACATGATGTCATTGTTGAAACCAATTGTGGGGCAGGGATTAACTTCACCGATTCTGACTATGAAAGCGCAGGCGCGACTATCATAAATACGGCCAAAGAAATCTTTGATAAGGCCGATATGATTATTAAGGTGAAAGAACCGCAAAAAGTTGAATGCGAGATGCTGCGCGAAGATCAAATTCTGTTTACTTACCTTCATTTGGCGGCTGATAAAGACCAGACACTGGGGCTGATGAAATCAAAATGCATCGCTATTGCCTATGAGACGGTGACGGGCGCGAATGGCCGTGGCTTGCCTCTTTTGGCGCCAATGTCCGAAATTGCGGGGCGCTTATCTATCCAAGTTGGCGGTGCGTATTTGCTGAAACATCTTGGTGGTTGCGGGCGTTTAATCGGTGGTTCGCCTGGCGTTGAGCCTGCTAAGGTGGTTGTTATTGGCGGCGGCGTGTCTGGTTTTCATGCCGCGAAAATGGCGGTGGGCTTAGATGCCGATGTTACTATCCTTGAAAAAGGGCATGATCAGATTCGTGTGCTGGATGATTACTTTAAAAATACGGCGCGTGTCATTCAATCTTCTGCGGAGAGTATCGAGCGTTATGTGCTGGATGCCGACTTGGTTGTGGGCGCTGTGCTGATACCGGGTGCATCTGCTCCTAAGTTAGTGACTAAAGATATGATATCCAATATGCGTAAAGGTTCGGTGGTTGTTGATATTGCGATTGACCAAGGAGGGTGTTTTGAAACCTCCCATGCAACAACCCATGGAGAGCCTGTTTATGACGTTGATGGCGTATTGCATTACTGTGTGGCCAACATGCCTGGTGCTGTGCCTGTAACGTCCGCTCAGGCGCTTAATAACGCCGTGTTGCCGTATGCCCTGTCTATTGCTGATAAAGGGTGGAAGAAGGCTTTAAACGACGATCCTGCGCTTATGGCGGGGTTAAATGTTTGCAAGGGCGAGGTGACGTATAAAAATGTTGCGGACGCTTTGGCGTTGAATTTTAGTGAGCCACAAGCGTTAGCGGCTTAAATTTAAAATAAATGTTGATTTGGCAATATCTTGTGTTGACAAAAGGGGCAAAACTTCGCTATTAACTCTTCATCTCTTACTAGTGCGCGGGCGTAGCTCAGCTGGTTAGAGCGCCGCCCTGTCACGGCGGAGGTCGCGAGTTCAAATCTCGTCGCTCGCGCCATTTATTTAAGAAAGAGAATTTTGAAAAAATCACATTCAGATTCACAACAATGGCAAGAATGGGCAGGGCAAGCCCAGAATGGCGACAAGCGTGCTTACGCTGACTTATTACGCGCAATTCACCCATATATTCAAAATGTCCTATATAAAAGCCTGAGCCAAAATGATGCAGCGCAAGACATTGCCCAAGAAGTTTTGATGTCCGTCCATAAATCATTAAGTACTTATCAGGCTGATCGTCCGTTTAAACCATGGCTTATGTCGATTGTGAATTTCCGCAAGATGGATTATTTGCGTAAATATTACTCGCAACGCCAAGATGTTACGGCGACCATTGATGATAACCCTGAATATATAGAATCAAATGTAACCAATCCCACTACGGGTGGCGAATTAAAAGATGTAGAGGACGCACTGGCGACACTGCCTACACAACAGCAAGATATATTTCGCAAAATTAAAGTTGAAGGCTATACCGCTAAAGAAGTCGCGAATCAGATGGATATGAATGAAAGTGCCGTGAAGGTTTCCGCTCACCGCACGATGAAGAAATTAAAAGGATTACTAAAGTGAGTAACAATCAAGATAATAATAAAACAGAAGATCTTATAGGGCAACTTTGCGGTGATTTAAGTGCAACATCGCCGCGTTGTCCTTATCGCCGCGTAGCGGTTTGGCTAGTGCTCTCTGTGGCCTATATTGTGGGTGTTGTTTATTATTTAGGTCTTAAAGTTGATTTAGCCGAACACTTTACCAATGCCGCCTTTCTATTTGAAATGAGCATGGCTACGGCTATTTTAATCAGCGCCGCGCTGGCATCATCATGGCTCAGCTTCCCTGATTGTATTCAACGTGATTGGATGAAAACTGTGACCGTGACGTTGTTCGGTAGCTTCTTATTATGGATTGTGGCCAATGGCATAGAAGAGGGAGGTTTCGATTTCTCCTCCAGTTTCTTTATGTCTAGCTGTTCGCGAGGAATATTAATCGAGTCGATTCCCTTTATAGCTCTTATCATTATGACGGCGCGTGGAAATACCACTCAACCTTATTGGTCTATGGCAATGAACGTCATGGCGGTCTCGGCCTTGGGCTGGATTGGTCTGCGTGTTACTTGTTCTATGTATGATAGTATGACGTATGGTTTCATCCATTACCTATTGCCCTTTTCTATCCTTGGCGTTGCCTTTGGCTTCTTTGCCCGCAAGATTTTTAAATGGTAGCTTGTTGGTAATGCGCTTAGGCGGGCGATCCCGCTATGCGTTTTCATCCAAGCCGTCATTCTTTTTTAAGTGACAAAGAACGCTTATTCTCTATAATCAACCCTATGACAAAAGTACGCATTTACAAACCTTCACGCTCCTCCATGACTTCTGGCTTATCCAAGACAAAAAGCTGGATTTTGGAATATGCGCCTTCGACTAAACGCACGCCAGAACCCCTTATGGGCTGGTCACAATCGGATGATACTCTTAATCAAGTGCGCTTAAAATTCCCAACGAAAGAAGCGGCCATCGCCCATGCGACCCAGCAGGGATGGGATTATAATGTTGCGGCGGATAAAACGCGCATCGTAAAGCCGCGTAATTACATGGATAATTTCAAATATCGCGAAGTGTCCGAAGAGGCTTAAACCTCAAATTAACTATTGGCTTATAGAATTGAGTTTCGTAAGATGTTTTCAAATGGTCCCTTAGCTCAACTGGATAGAGCACCTGCCTTCTAAGCAGGGGGTTTCAGGTTCGAGTCCTGAAGGGATCACCATTTAATTTCAATTACTTAGCTGCTATATTTAATGTTTCAAACGGTGTCAAAACCGTCTGTGGGACACTCATGGGACACTGTCTTAAATCTTAGCTTTTTACCTATGATTTTATAGCAGGCAACAAAGCTCAATAACTATTTTCAATATTCCTTAACCCATTGATTTTACAGTAAAAATTAACTTTTTGCTGTTAATCTTAACATTGAAAGGAATAAAAAGATGGCTATCATTGAGGAACGTAAAAACAGCAAAGGCGAAAAATCTTATAGAACGAAAGTGAGACTGAAAGGATTTCCAATTCAAACGGCAACATTCGCTCGTAAAACAGATGCTAGAAATTGGGCAATACAAATTGAATCAGCTTTACGTGAGGGAAGGCATTTTAATTATACCGCCTCCAAAACTAAAACGATGAATGATTTAATTGATAGGTATATTGCAGAGATACTGCCTTTAAAATCTAAAAAGACAATCATTGTGCAAACTCAACAACTTGGGTATTGGAAAGAAGTTATAGGTCATCTTCGTATTGATGAGGTTAAGTCGTCCATCATCATTGCCGTTAGAAACGAGTTATCAAAAGGACTAACCCATCAAGGCAAGAAGCGTTCTAACTCCACTATTAATCGCTACATGGGGGTTTTATTGCATGCCTTCAATATTGCAATTAAGGAATGGGAATGGACACATGATAATCCTTGCTCCCGAATATCTAAATTAAAAGAGAGTAGGGGGCGTACTCGCTACTTAAGCAAGCCAGAGTTAAAACGGCTTTTACACGCTTGCCGAAAGAGTGATAGCCGACATCTGCATGCGGTTGTGATTTTAGCTTTAAGTACTGGAGCGCGGAAGAATGAAATATTATCGCTAAAATGGCAGAATATTGATTTAAAACGGCAAACAATCACAATTGTAGAAAGTAAGAATGGTGAAAGCAGAACCATCCCAGTGCAAGGTTTTGCTTATGATGTTTTACATACAAAGCGTGATTATGATGAAAGCGATAGCGACTACGTTTTCTATAGTGACAATAAAGACCAGCCTACTTGTATTCGCTCTGGTTGGCGATTTGCTATTAAGAAAGCAAAAATAGAAGATTTCCGATTTCATGATTTGCGCCATACAGCGGCCTCATATTTTGCCATGAATGGAGCAACGTTGACCGATATTGCAGAAATCTTAGGACATAAAACAATTCAAATGACTCAACGCTATGCGCATTTGCATATAGATCATACTAAAAAAGTAATGGCCGATATGAATAAAAAGATGTTTCACGAATAAATCTTCAAATTAATATTATTGTTTATCAATGTCTTAAAAGTTTTTTCGAAAAAAATCCCAACAATCCCTTCTAATATTCTGTGGTTTTGTTACGCTTAATTAACGACAATTATGTCAATTAATTAACACTATTGCACAATAAAGGAGATTATAATGAGCTACTATACAGTAAAAGAAATGTCTATGCGCTACCCAGCGTTTACAGAAGGTTCTTTCAGATGGTTGATTTTTAATGCGGATAAAAACGGCTTCGACAAATGTGTCTTTAGGCCACCAAGTATCCGTAAAGTTCTCATTGACGAGCTTGAGTTCTTGAAATGGTTAAAATCTAATCCTGAAGAAGACTATGGAGAAAAAGCACATCCACCTGAACCCAAGCTGTACAACAAGGTGACTAATAAAACCAAAGTAAAAGAGTCACCTGTACATGTAACACAAGAAGATTTTGGTTTACTTTAAATATATTAATTTAGACTAGATAATTGAACGCGCGTTCAAAACTTTTTTGAAATCAAATTATCAGTATTAATCTTTATTCTCTAAATCAGAAGGTATATTCACGCAAGCGCTATTATATTCCGCCGCCTCCCCAACTATAAGTCGAGAAAGCAACATCATTGATGACGGCCTGATGTTGTCTTAGGCCGCGTAAGAGGGGATATAACGCCCCAAGCTTTAATTTAAGCTCAATATAAGATTAAAGAATTTTAAGAATCGGGTCAAATGCTACTTATTTGTTATCCAGTATTTGTACAAATGAATTTTTATATACATACTTATTAAACCTTTTCGATGCAGTATTTAAAGGTTGATATATCATAAGGCGCGGTGTTCCATAGTAGTTTCTAGCTTGTCTTTTCTATCTTCCCAATCAGGCATTACTTTACCAAATAACCTGTAAAACTCTTTACTATGATTATGTTCTGCTACGTGACACAGTTCATGTACAATAACATAGTCTATACATTCTTTATGTGCAGCTAGAAGTTCTGGATTTAAAGTGATTTGGTTTGTTTTTGAACAGCTCCCCCATCGGGTTTTCATAGAGCGTATGAAAAACTGCCCATCATGCTCAATGTTTATTTTTCTTGCAGCTAATACAAGGCATTTAGAAAACCGTTCTTTAAAGACTAGATTTGCTTTATCACGAAACCATTTATCGACAAGGTTCTTTATGTGATCTTTGTTGGTGTAAGTTGTCCTCACATAAAGTTGTCCCCTGATCATTTTTACTTCGTTATAAAGGTTTTTTTCTATTTTTAAAGTATATTGCCTACCTAAATATTTAAATGCTTCTCCCGATATATATTTTCGAGCAGGTAATTCGGAAGGATAGCGTCTGAAACGTAATTGTTGTCTTTTTATCCATTTAGCACGTTTAATTATTTTAGCTTTAATTTGCTCTAATGGCGTATTTCTAGGCGCATCAGCAATTACATTGCCATCAGGATTAACGTGAATGGCTAATGTTTTTCTGTCTTTAAAGTTTATATTAAAGATGATTTCAGATCTGCCATATTTAATGGAATGCAAATTAGTTGCCATAGCCTTCACGTCTTTTAGCTGTATTTATTAAAAGCTCAAGTGCTTGATCGAGTTCCTCTAGACTAAAACCCAAATCGTAACGCCCTTTCATGCTAAAAAGATATTCTTCAATATCATTAATCATAGCATTTTGAATGTCGATTTTATGCACCCAATCCCTAATTTTATGAGCGTTAATAAGTTCTTCTGTACGAATTGCAATATCAGCAGCAATATCCTCTTTTGCTTTTGTTGGGCTACTTAGAGGCAAATGCTCAATTAATACACCAAAATAGGCTTTCGCATCCTCATATTCAGATAGAGCCGAAGGAAGTGTAGAGTTTCCTTCCTCTCTCATTTCGTTTAAGGCGGAGCGTATCTGTTTTAAATATAAGGCGTCAGACATTCTCTGTGCGCGATGTTCAGCTATTGCTTCTGAAATGATTTCTGACAACCTTTTATATAAGGCTGGGTCTTCATCCATCTTTTCTGTTATCGTTTTTTTCATACGAGAAGCTATTGCGTCTGCTTTAGCAGTATCACCCTCGATTCTATCAAGTTCTAATTCAAAATTTTCTGCGTCGAATACATTTACTGGAGGTATAAGTTGTTTAACTTGATCTGCACCAATATATTTATTTACCATGTTGCGGATTTGAAGTTCATAAGAAGAATAATCAACACTTTCAGAGTATCTCTGCTTTATAGCGGCTTTAAGATTTAAAAATTGCTTAAGATCGTTAGTATAATTTTTCTTTTTATCTTCGGCTGTTTCATCTTGAAATTTAGGATTACTTAAAGCCAGTTGAAGTACTTTGGAGTATTCCCTAAGGCAATCATAAAATTCTTCGCGAATATCTAAAGGTTCTAAATGTCTTTGTAATGATTCTATATCATTTTTATTTTCAACATCCTTAAATATCTGCCATAAGTCAGTATGGCATTGCGGAAGTAGTTTTATTACTTCACTTACATCAGTGATTGTTCCTTCAATATCATCAGGATCAAAACCCTCTTTTTCTAAGGCTTTATAAGTATCAATGGCGTCATTAAGTTCACCAAAAATTCCACGATAGTCAACAATTAAACCATATTCCTTACCTTCATGAAGCCTATTTACACGAGCGATTGCCTGTAAAATGTTGTGTTCTTGTAGATGTTTATCAATATATAGAACGCTATTACTAGGCGCATCAAATCCAGTAAGAAGTTTATGAACAACAATAATAATTTCTGGCCAATTAGAATGTTTAAAAGAACCTACAATAGATTCTACATAGTTACTATCATTGCCATATTTAGCCATCATCGCTTTCCAAAATTGTTGCACAATCGGAATTTCTGATTCATCTGTAGATTTGTGATCTTCTCTAGTGTCGGGGGCAGAGATAATTACAGCAGCCTCAATTCCGAAACCTTCTAATAAATTTTTATATTTGATAGCCATTTCTTTACTAGAAACAGCTAGCTGACCTTTTTTGCCTGTACCTCTGTATGTTGATTTGTAATGCTCCGCTATATCAAAAGCGATTTCCGCTATACGGGAGTCTGATTTACTAAGCTCTTCTTCACGTTTAAATTTTTTCTTGAGGTCAAGCTTTTGCTCTGGTGTAAGATTACTCGTTATACGCTCAAACCATCGATCTAATTGCTCTGTATTACCATGTAGCTCTGACATACGTCCTTCATATATAAGAGGAGCTACCGCACCATCTTTTACAGCTTGATTCATTGTGTATTTATGAATAAATCCTCCAAATTTTTTGGCGGTACTTTTATCTTTTTTTAACAGGGGAGTCCCAGTAAACCCTATATAGCAAGCATTAGGAAACACGTTCTGCATTTTAGCATGAGCAACTCCATATTGTGAACGGTGACTTTCATCAACCAAAACAAAGATATTACTGCTTTCATCACGAATTTTCTTTTTCTTGGTCGCTGTTTCAAATTTATCAATAATAGTAGTAATAATATTAGCTTTATTATTGGTGACTAAATCCACCAGATGCTCGCCACTAAGAGCTTGTACTGCATGCTTTCCACATGACTTAAATGTTTTGTATATTTGATCGTCTAAATCTACTCGGTCTGTCACTAGAATAACTTTTGGATTTTCTATTGAAGGTTCAAGTGCCAAGGCTTTTGCAAGCATTACCATTGTGAGTGATTTACCTGAACCAGTTGTATGCCAAATAACTCCACCTTCGCGACTACTGTCACCTCTTTGTTTTGTAACTCGAGATATGGAGGCTTTGATTGCATAAAATTGCTGATAACGGCTTATTTTTTTGATTTTGTTATCAAAAACTATGAATTGATAAATGAGTTCAAGTAGCCTCTCTTTGCGCAAGGTGTTAAATATTGTCCAGTCTTGAGGTGATGCTAGCCTCTCACCAGCATTAGCTATCTTCTCCATATAACTCTTCTGGGATTCATTTCGCTCAGAGAACATTCTATCTTGTGCCTCTTTTGAAAGTGGAGCGTTAATTAATTGGCGTAGAGTAGCCTCTTCATGTTTTTCTTCATCTTCTTTCCACACAGACCAAAATTTCATAGGTGTGTCAGTTGTGCCATACATCGCTTGGTTTTGGCTTAAGGCTAATAAAATTTGGCTAAAGGTAAACAATTCAGGAATTTCATCTGATTTTTGATTGCGAAGATGTTGGCTTATAGCTTCTTTTACGGCGTCCTTCATATCAGGGCGTTTACATTCAATCACCACTAATGGGATTCCGTTTACAAAAACAACAATATCTGGGCGGCGTGTTTGTTTGCTATTACGGCGTTCAACTTCAAATTCATCTGTTACATGAAAAACATTATTTTCAGGGTTTTTCCAATCAATGTATTGAAGAGAGTAAGAGCGTGTGTATCCATCGATTGTTTGTTCAAAGCTTTTTCCCAACGTGAGTAGGTCATATATTGCTTCGTTATTGGTGATTAAGGCATCAAAAGGCATTTGCGCGATAGATTGAACCGCATTCTTAATGTTCGCGTCAGAGAAGGCGTGTTTTGAATTTTTAAATTCAATATTATTAATCTTAGCAAGTTGCTGCGTCAAAATATCTTCAAGAACGCTTGTAGATTTTTTATTCCCCCGAAGTTTAATAGTTTCAGATGGTTTCAAATACTCATAACCAAGATTCTGCAATAACTGCAGAGCGGGTAGGAGAGAGGATAGGTCTTCTAAGTATTCATTGGTGGTCATTTTATTACACTGGTCTATTTGAGTTTGTTATATAATGCTCTTCGCTAAGGGGGGCTTCGTAATATTTATCGTCTAAAAATCTTAAAATATTCTTTGCCTCTTTACGATTGAGAGGCAAAAGTATTTTACCACTAGCATCTAAGTTTAAGGGTAAGCCCACATCATTTGCGGCAGTTTGAATTTGAACGCCTGAATACTGATTAAGGTTTCTTCGGTTTAAAACAGAATGTATCAGTTTGCGAGTTCCTTGATCAGCGATACTATCTTTAAATTGTTGTAAGTCATCTACAGCAACAGGTAGAGTTGGATCAAAGAAATCATCAATATCGTTGTCAGTAGCGGTGACATAGTAAGAAGTTAAGTCGAATATGGCTCTCGTGTTGTGGTAACTTTTAAACTTTAATATGCCATCTTCAATAATACAGCTTAATTTTTCTTCAAGAGAAAAAGAAGTGTTTTTTAAACGGTTGAAGTGGTTTTTACCATAGGTTAGAACCACCTTTTTAGATAGCACTTGTCTTTCAGTGAAATGCTGCATTAAAATCTTTTTACTGCCGTCAACATCAACGGCTGTAAAAATGGCTTTAATGTTTTCAGAAAGAAAATTACTAACATCAACATCTGGTATAGACTGTGCATTCGCTGTTACCGCTTGTATGATGGCATCTATTTCTGGGTGATTGTCTATCGTTAATACTTCGCTTTTGTCAGGCTTCCAGTCGCCATCAAACGTAACTTCGTCATCGATACCATTTAAAAATGAACTTTCTTGATCATTAAACAAGGTAACCATATCTGTAAGTATTGCAGCGTTTAATTGAAGGCGTTTAACTTCAATTCCATTTGCCGTTCGGCATAAAGCATAAAAATTTTGTGTCATGTGAATTTACTCCTCTGTGTCAACCATGATGTATTCTGTAAAGGGTTTTACTGTTAATACGTTTTTCGTATCTTTTATTTTTTTCTTTGTAATCAATAAATATCCAATACCCTCAGGCGTATGGACGCTAAAAAAATGCCAGCCCATAATGCGCAGTAATGGATTAAAGTTAAAGCAGTGTCCTGTACCAGTTAGCAATGCAATAAACATTAAGGCAGGCATCCAAACTCCCCAATTTAAGTTGGTAAATTCAGCAGTAAAAAGCGGTAGTAGGTAAACAAGTAGCATGGCTATGGCTTCACCATCTGCTGGGGCTGCCGACGTTATTTTAAATTCTTCATTCGGGATATACCCTTTAGAGACAGTTAAAATCCAATTACACATATATATTAAGAATAAGCATAGCCAAACAACAAGTACGGCTACTGTGCTTTGACCTTCAAAGTACGCAACCCAAGCATAGCATAGTCCAACAGGAGCTAAGGCCGTAGCTGTTAAAACTGTTTTTGCTATGCCGCTCAACATTATGCTGCCTCCTTTTGGGTTGTCTTAACGCGTTTTTTGCCTGTTAGGAGCTGTTGCATTAGGCCTTTTTTCTGGGCTTGGTAAGCTTCTAATTTTTGCGTTAGTAGATTGATTTCTTCATCGGCGGTACTCAATACAGCGGCAATTTTTTCTTGCTCAAAGTGAGAAGGTATCGTCATTTTTAATTTGAAAAAATCACTAGGTGTAACGTTAAGAAGTCCGTGGGCGCGCCCACCCTCATTAGCAATTTTTCTTAATCCACGATTCATTAAGCCATACTCAAAAAATTGTTCAAAAAAGTGAGGGCAGAAATTTTTTTCATCTTTTAAAGCAAAACAAATATATAAAGTGGTTACAACGCCTTTTTCACAAGTATTTAAGCGTTTAATAGCACCCATGGGGTAGCCATTAGAATAGCTTTTATTGTATGCAAATTCACCTTTATGTAATAGGAAGTAATTATCTAATGTCGAACTGGCTATATTCTTTTTGAAGTAGTTTGATTGCAATACGAATCCTTGTTTACCAGAGATGGTTACAACAGCTTTGTTGTTTTCTTCGTTTTTGCGTCTTACGCGTTTAAAAAGATCGCCAAGCTCAACTTCTTGCCATGCTTGTCCTTCAAATTCTGGGAAGCGGTGTTTGCCGGTTAGAAGGCGTTGCATTAACGCTTTCTTCTGTTTTTGTTTTTCTTCAATTAAATTTTGTGCTTTTGAAATCATCTGATTCCAAGCTGATATAATTTCTACAATTTCTTGCTGTTCAGAAAATGTTGGAAGCGTTAGTTTCAGTTTGGCGACATCTTTCCAATATACAGCTGCCACACTTGTGCTTCCTACAGCCAATCTATTAATTGCTTGCTTTCCCTTACCATGATTAAGAAAAAGTTCCATAAAGAAAGGATTAACAAAGTTTTTAAATCTTATTCGATTAATATTATTATCAAAAGTCGCTCTGATGTTGTCTGGCCAAACAGTTGATTTTCCAACTAGTTCGAGTGTGTTACGCGTATTGAAAAGAAAGTCGCCTTTTCGTAGTAACAAATCATCGTCAACAAAACTATTATCGAGCTGTTCTAATTTTTTTAAATTTAAACCACCCCATTCTAGGTTACCCATCTTAATTAATGGAATTGAAGTGTTATTCTCACTCCCTCTCAGTGTTGTTCCAAGTTGGCTCTCTTTGACTAAATCCGAGAAGGTATGAATTGTCCAATCTTTGGAAGTCTCAAGCAGCATAGCCAAGCTCCTTTAGGTGTTTTTGCATTTCAGATTCAGTTTCAGATAGCTCTTTTTCTATCTCAATAATGCGTTGTTGGACGTCTTCAATGTCAATTTCCTCTTCTTCTTCGAACGTATCAACGTAGCGTGGAATATTGAGATTATAGTCATTTTCTTTAATCTCGTCTGCACTCGCCAGATACGCATATTTATCAACGGTTTTACGTGCCTTATACGCGCTTACAATTTTTTCGACATCTTCGGGGCGCAGGCGGTTTTGGGTTTTATCGCTGTTGTAATCACTGCTGGCGTCAATGAACATGACATTCTTATCCGCTTTGTTACGCTTTAAAACCATAATGGCCGCAGGAATACCAGTGCCAAAGAACAGGTTGGCAGGTAGGCCGATAACGGCATCCAGTAAATTTTCTTCAATTAACTTCTGACGAATTTTACCCTCGGCGGCGGAGCGGAATAATACGCCATGCGGTACAACCACCGCCACGCGACCTGAATTCACTGTCGTTGTTTCAAGCATGTGGGAGATAAAGGCATAGTCTCCCTTTGACTTAGGGGGTAAGCCTCTATGGAAGCGATTATAAGCATCGTTACTAACTTCCTCATGTCCCCATTTATCTAGTGAGAAGGGTGGGTTGGCAACAACGACTTCAAATTTCATCGTGCGATCATTTTCTAGCAGTTTAGGGCTGCGGATTGTGTCACCCCATTCGACACGCGCATTATCCATGCCGTGCAAGAACATATTCATTTTAGCCAATGCCCATGTTGCGCCAGTAATTTCCTGACCATATAAGGAGAAGTCATTAATGCCACGGTTTTTAAGTTGTGCGCCGCATTTAATAAGTAGAGAGCCTGAACCGCATGTTGGGTCACAAATACGCTCGCCAGCTTGAGGGTCAACCAATTCAACAATAAGTTCGGACACTTCTGCTGGCGTGTAAAACTCGCCTGCTTTTTTGCCTGCGCCTGCCGCAAATTTAGATATTAGGAATTCATAGGCATTACCGATAATGTCTTGATTGCCTATGCGGCTGGGGCGTAGGTCAAGGCGGGGATCAGCAAAGTCATTGAGTAGATGTCTAAGGCGACCATTACGGTCTTTGGTTTGACCAAGGTTAGCTTCACTGTTGAAGTCAATGTTTCGGAAGACGCCTTGAAGTTTTTCACGGTTTGCGTCTTCAATTTGAGAGAGGGCGTTATTGATGCGTTCCCCAATATTACTTTCGTCGCGGGCGTTATATAAATCCTTAAAGTGGCAGCCTTTTGGAATGGAAAAACGATCACGATTCATGCGGCGTAAGATTAATTCTTCATCACCATTATATTGTTCTTTCAATTCGTCATAACGTTCTTGCCATGTGTCTGAAATATACTTCACAAACAACATGACCAAAATATAATCTTTGTATTGTGCTGCTTCTACAGTGCCGCGAAATGTGTCACAGGCCTTCCATAGGACGCCATTAACTTCATCTTGGGTTGTATTTTCTTTGCTCACGCTGCTTCTCCTTTAAGGGTTTGTTCAAGTAAGGCATTTATATATGCACTTTTTTGTTGAATGAGTTCTTTCAATAATTGTTGTTGTTTGTTCCAACATTTAGACGTGTTGATAATTTTGTTTTGTGTTTCAATATCGGGAATTTGTATGGGCATACTTATAAGTGTCTTTCTGCTTATATAAGATAATGCAGAACCTTCTTGGTTTGCGTTATAAAATTTTTGTGCCATTGAGCTGTTTAAATACCAAACAAGAAATTCAGGCAAAACTTTATTGGCAGCTTTACTTCTTAGGACGTAGAAATGAGGGGAGGCTAAGCTTTTATTTTTTACTGTGTCAATGTGAACGGCAAAAAATCTGCTCCCGCGACCAACAAATAGTATGTCATGCTCCTTAAGCCAATCAGGGTTACGGCTACCATCAGTGCTAATTTTAATTGTGTTCTTCCATTTGATGTCGCCAGAAGGTGCAACATCTTTCATTTGCACCAGCAAGGCGTCGCCAGCAAGGGTTTCTTTTGCTGCTTTGCGAAGTGGGAAGCCTGTCTTTATATCTGCGACAGCTCCTAATCTATTAGTATTAACATTCATAATGCACTTTTTAACCTAAATAAAAATTTTTGTCAATACATATTTGCGTTAAACCTATTAATGTATAATTTAATTTGCAATATTTTGTTGGTTTTTAATTTTATGTAGCCTTTTCATGGAGGTCATGTATGTTGTTTATATTATCTCAAGTAATTATTGTTTGTTCTTTAACTTATTGTTTGTTAACGATTAAAATTCTTTACTTTTTATCCTGATTGTCGTATAATTGTAAAATATGATGTCGTATTTTTGTAAGGTGTAGCATGATTTTAAAGACTTTAGAGAGCAAGGTTAGGTATAGAATTAAAAGGAATAAGAACAGTGTTTTTATTCCTAGCGATTTTTTTGACTTATCTGATAGAGACCAAGTTGCTAGGGCTTTACGCGCGCTTGTGAAAGAGGGGGCTTTGCTTAAAATCGGGTATGGTCTTTACGCACGGAGCAAAGTATCATCATTAACAGGACAACCTATTCCTGAGAAGAGCTTGCCAGAACTAGCAAGGGAAGCACTCAAGGTTCTTGGAATCAAAATTCAAAACTCTAGCTTTGATAATGACTACCAAAGCGGAAATACAACACAAGTCCCAACAGGACGGGTTATTGCAGTAAAAGGACGGGTTTCCCGAAAGATAGGATATGGCGGAAACTACATCACTCTCGAGCAAGCAGCCTAGAAAAGAAATATTTCAAGACATAGCAACCGAGTTAGGGGTAAGCCCATCTTTCATTGAAAAAGACTGGTATGCTGTACAGGTACTTCAAGCTATTTCAAATTACAAAAATGATAAGTTGCTCCCAGTCTTTTCTGGCGGAACAAACTTGTCAAAAGCGTATGGCCTAATAGAACGATTTTCAGAAGATATAGATTTTAGAACAAATGTATTAGCCAACTTCTCTCGACAAGAAATTAGAAGATTTAGAGGAGATATTGTCGATCTTGTAAATGGCGTTGAAGGCTTAAGTGTTATTGAAGATACAATTAAATCGAGAGATGGCAGCAAATTTTTTAGCTTTGATATTGAATACCCTAAAATGTTTGAAACTGATAATGCGCTTAGGGCTAATTTGAAATTAGAAATGAAAGTTTTACACCCTCAAATTGATACTGAATTGCGTGACATAAAATCTTTTATCTCAACGTTTACTGATAATAATGTGGAAGCAAAAATTCAATGTATCAAGCCTGTAGAGATTGCAGCAGATAAATTGAGCGCATTGATTTGGAGAGTGTTAGATAGGGACAGGAGTGCTGACCATGATGATCCTGCCATGATACGCCATTTGCATGATCTTTGTGCCTTATATGACGTTATTAAGCAAAACAAAGAGGTCTTTGTTGGCTTGGCAAATCATTCGTTTAATGAAGATTTAGCAAGAGGAACGGAAGTTATAACGGCCTCTCTTGAAGATACGGCATGTGAGGCATTATCTGTTTTAGTGGCTGACGAAGAATATCAGCGAGAATACAATCAATTTGTAAATGGAATGTCTTATTCAAAAGAGGCTGATCAGGTGTCCTTTGAGGACGCTATATTATCATTGAAATCTATTATATCAATGCTTCAAACTTAATTGAACAAATCTTGTTGGGCGGTTGTTGCAATCTGTACAGGTTTTTGTGGAACTAACTTTATTTTCTTAGGCGCGATAGTTGCGCTATTGTTTGTCTCTAATTTATTAAAATGTTGCTTTATTAGGTGCTCATACGTTTCTTTTGAAACGAGATAAGCAGGTGCATTATTTCTTCTGGTGATGAGAAGGGGAACATTTGATTTTGTGACTTGGTCGATAAAGCTTGCCAAGTGCATTCTGAATTTTGTATATGAGACTTGTTTGATATCCATAATTAATGCTATCAAATTGAAGTTATTAAAATGCTAAAAATCATGTTGAGAATTTTGTGATTTGAAATTTTTTGAAATTTCTCCACCACTCTTAAAAGGTTAATATTTTGATTGTGGCGTAAGTTTTTTACGATTTTAAAATTTTGCTAAAAATCAGATATCTTTAAATAAACTCAAAACGGCCTAAATATATTGCAGGATAGCTTATTGTGATACTTTGCATGTTATT
>CALDHI010000105.1 GCA_937941545.1 uncultured Alphaproteobacteria bacterium | reverse complement strand
GTAAAGCACATAGCTCCACTGTCACCAATCATTTCACAGGCATCTTCAAAGATGAGTCTGAAACCCGCAGTCGATTTATAGAAATGATAAAATAATGAGCGTTTTCAACTTTCCCAAATGGTATGATTTGCATGTCCATTTCAGGCAAGGTGAACCCGTGGCAGATTATATCCAAGCGCATATTGATATGGGATGCGCCGGCATCTTGGCGATGCCCAATACACAGCCTCCCGTTGCGCGGGTGAGTGGCAAGAACACAGACACCTATTGGACAATTGAAAATTATTTAAGGGATCTACAAAAAGCCGAGGGTGATGCGTTTAGTGATATCATTATTCCGCTTTATTTAACACCCGATACAACGCCCGAAATGATTATTGAAGGCGCAAAGTCTGGCGCATTACATAGTGCAAAATATTATCCCCCACATGGCACAACCAACAGCGAGCATGGCGCAGGGCTTGAAACTTATATGAATAATGGCGTGTTTGAAGCGATGCAAGACGCTGGTGTTATCCTCAACATCCACGGCGAAGAACATGGGTTGAGCGGTGAAGCGTATTTTGGCGCAAACAGCAATGCCGAAGATTATTTTTATCGCCAACGTATGCCCGCCTTGGTTGAAAAATTCCCTGACTTAAAAATTGTGTGCGAACATATCACGACCAAAACCGCCGTTGATTTTGTGTCCAGCGCAAACCAGAATGTTGCCGCGACGATTACGCCGCAACATCTTATGTTTACGGTAGCAGATTTATTACAGGGATTGAAATACCATCTTTATTGCTTGCCATTGGTGAAGTTTGAGCAAGATAAGCAAGCATTGTTAGCTGCCGCACGTTCAGGAAATACGAAATTTTTTGCCGGCACAGATAGTGCGCCGCACGCGGTTAAAGCAACCCAATGCGGATGCGCGGCAGGATGTTTCACAGGCGGAATTGCCCCACAACTTTACGCGATGGGCTTTGATTTAGATGAGAATAATGCGGACGCGTTCAAGAAATTTCTTTGTACCAATGGTGCAGAATTTTATGACTTAGACATCCCAACTGAAACTTTCACATTAGAGAAAAAGCCTAGCAACCCAGAGGTGAAGTCTAATGCTACACCGTTGCATAAAGGCCTAGGGATAGAGCTAAACTGGACACTGAAACTATGACGTGGATTGTTGCGGGATTAATTGCGCCATTACTATGGGCATTATCAAATATTATTGATCAAATTAAAGTCCGTAAATATTTTGTTGAAAACCCTCTCCTTATCACAACACTTGGGTGCTTTTTATCACTCCCTATTATTGTCATCATCACTACTTTTTATCCAAAAGTTTGGCAGTTATCGCCAGAAATAGGACTAGTGTTTTCCGGTACCGCTTTATTCGATTGCTTGGCTTTCCTTGCTTATTACAAAGCGTTAGAAAAAGATGAAGCCAGTAATACTGTTCCTATCTTTCAGATATTGCCTATTATGATTTTTATAATGGGATATCTCTTTCTTGGTGAGACAGTTAGTCAAAAACAAGTAATAGGATCTACCTTTATCGTACTTGGTGCCTTTTGTTTAATGGCCGACTTTCAAGTAAAATTATTCAAGTGGAGTACCTTAGGATATATGATGCTTTGTTGTAGTGTGCTTGCAATAAGCACCATAATCAATCGCGACGCTTTAGAGCACACCAATTGGTATACCGCTATGGCTTGGAAAACAATTGGGTATCTGTTTTTTTTCATTGTTATGTTTTCTTTAAATAAAAAAATACGTTCTCAGTGCATTACGCAGATGCACCATCCGTTTAATATTGGGGTTCTTCTAATAGCTATCGTAGAGATAATAGGGCTTTTAGCGAATGCCCTATTTATGCTTTCATTAGATAAAGCACCTGCAGCAGGATTAGCCCAAACACTTAATGGCTTTCAACCATTCTTTGTTTTAGCTCTGGGATATGTTGGTTATAAAATAGCCCCTGACTACATCAAAGCCCCCAAGACAGGCAAGCATATGGCGTTTCACTTGTTCTGTCTTGCCCTTATGATTTTTGGTCTTTATCTTATTTACTAACATGTTTGATTTTTCACCTGACACTATTGGTTACGTTTTTATTGGCTTAATGATTTCGACTATCCTTCTGCTTGCCTTTGCCAAGCGCAAAAATAACTACCCCTATTTCGCACGGGAGTTTTTGCTGACCAAGGCGGAAAGTAAATTTTATAAAGTTCTGAAAGCCGTCACCAAAAATAAATATGATATAGCTTGTAAGGTACGCCTTGCCGATATTATTAATTGTAGTGAACTAAATTGGCGCAGAGGATATGGCGGGCAGATTGCGTGTAAGCATATTGATTTTGTTTTGTTCGATTCTAACACGTCACGCATTTTACTAGCGATTGAATTAGATGATCGCTCCCATGATAAACCCGCGCGTCAAAAGCGTGATAAGTTTGTGAACAAAGCGATGAAAAAAGCAGACGTGGTTTTGCTTCGTGTTCCTGTGGAATGGGGGTATGATATGGGTAAATTAGATAAAGAAATAAAGGTAGCTCTGCATCATGCAAAATGACGAAACAACGAAGCTTAATTTAAAGTTTGACGATAAAGGCTTAATCGCCGCTATCGCCCAAGATGCCGTTACAAAAGACATCCTTATGATGGCGTGGATGAACCAAGAGGCGCTTGATAAAACACTAACGACCCGCGAGGCGCATTATTGGAGCCGATCCCGTCAAGAGCTGTGGCATAAAGGTGCTACCAGCGGCGCCGTTCAACATGTAAAAGAAATACGTATTGATTGCGACCAAGACGCTGTGATCCTGTTAATTGACCAAGAGGGAAGCG
>CALDHI010000104.1 GCA_937941545.1 uncultured Alphaproteobacteria bacterium | reverse complement strand
GCGCCTAATTGTTTCTTCGGCTTATCATTGGCAGGTTTTTTATTAGCTGGCTTGCCAGAAGATTTACCACTGGATGATTTATTTGGTTTTTTACGTTTTAGGCCGGCATAACCGCCGCCTTCTTTTTTATCGCCAAATTTCTTTTTATCACCAAAAGATTTACCTGCGGGCTTACCGCCAGATTTACCTTCATATTTCCCTTCGGACTTATCACCAAATTTCCCACCATTTGGTTTTCCGCCAGACTTTTTAGCAAAAGGCTTTTTACTGTCACCGTCACGGGAATCCGATTTTTTATCAAAAGGTTTTTTACCGTAAGGCTTCTTGCCGTCTGGTTTTTTCCAGTCTGACTTTTTATTGTCGAAGTTTTTCTTGCCCGCACTGTCTCCACTGGCTTGTTCTTTTGCCTCATAGAAATCTTTGCGTTTATTAGGTTTGCGTTTCTTGCCGCCATCGGAGGTGTTGGCATCACGCTCTGGTCTGCCACGTCCGTTAGATGGCTTTCTGTCGCCGCCACTGCGTTTGAAGTCACGCTTCTCACCACTACCAGCGCTAGCGCCGCTACGTGGTTTGTTTCTATTTGGACGACGTGGGCCACCGCGACTTCCACCTTCAGCCTGCATTGGTGTTGCGTTTGGATCAATCAGCATTTCAATGGCGTTCCATTTTAATGCTTCTCTAGGAGAGACAAAGCTTAACGCTTCACCTTCCGCGCCGGCGCGCGCTGTACGACCAATACGGTGAATGAAATCTTCTGCTACTTGCGGTAGGTCATAGTTCACAACATGTTGAATGTGGGGGATATCCAATCCACGTGCCACAACATCTGTCGCCACAAGGATACGGAATTGTTGATCGCGGAAGTTTTTAATAACGCGCTCACGTCTATTTTGTTTAAGATCACCATGAATGGCTTGCGCTTCGTGTCCATCTTTTTGAAGGCGTTTTGCCAAGCGCTCCGTACCATGTTTTGTTTTCACAAATATAATGATACTACCCATACGATTATTAAGTTGATTGTTTAACTCAGCATATTTTGCGCCGTCATCAATACGAATAACTTCTTGCTTGATATTAACCGCTGGCGCTTCGGTTGAACCCACTTTTACGCGCTCTGGATTGTTAAGATATTTTTTAGACATGCCCATAATTTCATTTGGCAACGTCGCAGAGAACATTAAGGTTTGGCGTTTCTTAGGAAGATATTTGAAGATACGATCCAATTGAACGCTAAAGCCCATATCCAACATACGGTCCGTTTCATCCAAGACTAAAAAGTCAGCTAAATCTAACTCAAGCGAGTTACGCTCTAAATGGTCATTGATACGTCCGGGTGTACCAACAATCAAACGCGGGCGTTTTTCAAGTTGCATAAGTTGTTTACGGTAAGGCTCTCCGCCAATAATAAAGGCCGTGCGGATTTTCTTGTCTGTTTTGTTTTGTGACCAAAGCATTTGTGTGATGACTTCCATCACTTGCTTGCCCAGCTCACGGGTTGGGGTCAAAACCAACGCAGTGCTGCGCTCGTTATTAATAAGATGCTCAACTAAGGGAATAGAGTAGGCGGCAGTTTTACCTGTTCCTGTTTGCGCTGTTCCCATGATGTCGCGCCCTTCAAGGGCAGGCGGAATTGATTGCGCCTGAATCGGGGTCGGCGTGTCATATTTCATGTTCGCTAGGGATTGGGATAGAGTCGTAGATAGCCCAAGGGCGTCAAAATTTTGCATAGCAGTACTTTCTTTTTATGTTAGCGCCGTCATATCAAAATCTGAATGACGCTGAGTTACAGGCTAACATGCGCTTCATTGCGCGAAAGCCTCTATTAATTATTGAGCCTTTTATACAGGCCTTTACAGATTAAGCAATAGCTAATGTGGATAAGTTTGTGAATAAAACAAACCCTGCTTTAACGTCGTCCTTATTTCCCCTCACGAGATTTGTAATAAGTCTCAATACTATCTGGAACTTGCGTGCCGTACCCTAATAACGGATTCAGCGCGGCATCGTCTTCATAAAGTCCCCCTAAAATATTGGGTAAATTGACCTGTTGTTTCAGCATTGGAATATTGTAGACGTTGTTAATCGCGCGTCGTTTATGCTCTGTTTTATTGATCCCGCCACTGTGATAGACCATGCAATCTAATACAATAAAATCGCCCGCTTTTGCTTCGGCTTGGATTTGATGTTTTTGGATATACTCTTCTGAAGGGAAAGGTTCTGATTTATGCGAAGCAGGAATCACAAAGGTGGCTCCATTTTCTTTTGTGAAATCATCCATCGCATAAAGCGCATTTATCGCCAGTGGACGGGAAGAGGTGAAATGCTGATAAGGCAAATCACGATGATAGCTCCCTTGGTTATATTTTGCTTTATTGGGTGGGTTAATAATGCCGTTTTGTTGGTTTAAAATAATGTAATCACCAATCATTCGCTTGCAAATTTCTATGATTAACGGATGGTTTAAAACGTCCGTGAAAATACGATCATGTAATAAAGGACATCTGATTGTGTTATGCTCATCAATGCTTTTGAGATATTCTTCGCCGCCGTGCGATTGAGCTTGGGCTTGTTGTGCGGCGCCAAATGCGATTTCAATTTCTTTTTGTTTTTCTGGTGAGAAGTCACTGCTCACAATGGTATAGCCAAGGTTTTTTAATTCCTCAATATGGCTGTCCGCTTTATTGTTAATGGTGGTCTGGTCGCGCACGCCATATCGGCTCACTGGATTGTTTTCAGTCATGATGGGTCCTTTTTTAATTAAATAGTTAATCTGAAATGTAATGATGAATACTGTCCGTCGTATAGCCAAGTGACAATAATCGTTGTTCTATCTGCTCGCCAAAGTCAGGGCGTACCGCAATGAAAATAAAAGTTTCAGATGGTGCTGATTGGTTTAAGGCAATTACTTCTTTATGATGAAACTCTTCTATGTTTGGTGTGTCTACAACAAGGCATTTTACCATTGACCAAAATTTAGGAGCAAAGGCTCTAATAATACTTGTCATCTCACCTGCACCAAAAATCATAACATTTTTGTTAGCGACTTTTTTACAAAGTGCTTCGTCAAGGTGAAGCCATTGCATAAAGTAATCTTCTTTTTCTTTAGTTGTTTCGGCAATGGAGGTATCCACATCAGTCGCTTCTATTTTTTTCTGAGGAGTTTTATTAAATACTGCAATTTGAAAATTACCAATTGAAGCAGGGGCTGTTTCAGTGTGACATAAGTTTAAATCAGCACGTGTGGCTATTTCTGAAAAAGAACAATCAGTAAATCCTGTAATATGATCATAAAATAAGGCTTCAATATTAGGCTTTTTTGCGTTGGGACAGATAACAATGATACGCCCATCATCCGACAGTAAGGCAGCTTGTTGTTGTAAATATAAGAGTGGGTTTAACGTATGCTCTATAACATTGACAGAGTAAATTAAGTCGAATTTTTTAGGAATGGTATCTAAATTAACGGTATCTAATGTACCTTCTAATATATTTAGTCCTAAATTTGCGGCATGTTGTGCCGCTTGGTGAGCTGGTTCTATGCCGTATATACCCGCGTTAGGCCAAACTGTTTGGAATTTTTTAGCCAGTAAGCCGTTGCCACATCCTATTTCAAGAACGTTTAGAAGCGGAGAAGCCTGTATTAAGTTTAAATTTTGAGTGATCCATTCTTGATAAAGCGCTGTCCGCCGAGCATCTGCTTCGCAAGACTGCGCCCCTAATGAGTATGAGGTGCTATAGATCTTATCCATGTCTTGGCGCGTTAACGCTGTTTTATGAAAGGTTGCACCGCATTTATCGCATAAGATTCGCTTGAGTGGCTTATCCCATAATTGCCCATCACTAATGATTGTCTGCGGTAAGATGGGCAGAGCATGAAAGGACTCGTTTGAACAGCAAATGCAGGGCTTGAATAATCCGTTATCAATCATAAAGAATAAAATACTATGGTTTTACAATGATAACCATCTTTATATTAAGGAAGAGATTGCTTGTTCACAGTAGATTTGGAGAGGGGGATAGGCGCTAAATATTAGTGTATTTAATCTCTCCTATATGAATGTGGCGCGTTCTTGTGTGTTGGAGCCTATACAAAAACTTTTAATATAGTGGCTCCCCAGGAAGGGGTCGAACCTCCGGCCTGGTGATTAACAGTCACTCGCTCTACCACTGAGCTACTGGGGAACACTGATGAGATTTATGAAGGAATCGATGCACCATGTCAATAATGCAATTTAAAATAATGTAATAAAATTAAAAAAAAGATAATTTTACATAGTTGTTGTTTTTTTATTTTAAACGCAGATGATATTTATATGCCCTGATTTTTGCCGATGTTTTTTAGATGCCGCTGGGTGAAGACTAATAGCAGACTTAAGGTGGTAACCTAGATCGAATAAATATATAATTTCTATACTTGACGTTTTATTTATAAGTTGATATCTGTTTATTCTGTAAAATATTGGAGCGTAAAAAATGTATATCTTGTCTAATGTACCACCGGATTTTGATAAGGAAACTGGTAAATTAAACGTATATGGTGGCCTCGCTGTGGCTGTAAAGGATTCAATTCCTGAAAAAGGGGCTATATGGGCTGGTTTAGTGACGGACCCTACAGACACTTCTGAAAGATACGATGCGTCTACGAAGATAACGCGCCTTCCCTTAAGAGTTTCAGATGTTGGAAACTATGGTGATCATTACAGTCGCTGGTGCAAGGGAACTATCTATGCTGCTTTTCATAGTTTGATGGAATATGCTGGATTAGAAGGTGATAAATATGCAAGGCCTCCTGCAGAACTAGAGGAGCTATATCAATCGCATGTTGCTGTCATGGATGACTTTGCCAATCAATTATCAAGAAAGATTAGAAATAAAGAAAGATTTGGTGGAACTATTGAGCCTATCATGGTTCATGATTACCAATTGTTGTTGGCGGCCAAAAGTTTGAAAGAGAATGGTTTAACAGATCGTAGAATTGGTTTTTTTCTACATATTCCTTTTCCTCCTGCAACAGATTTTGCGAGAATTCCTCATGCTGATGATATTTTGGATGCAATGCTTGAGTATGATTTTATTGGCGTTCAAGAGAACCATTACTCTGTAGCAAACTTTATTGATACAGTTAAGCAGCGCTACCCTAATGCAACATTTAATCCAGAAACTAAAGAGCTTCATGTTGAAGGGCATTCATTATCTGTGAAAGCGCTTCCAGCGAGTATTGATCCTGAAGCAATTCTTGGAGAAGTTAAAAAAGAGGCATCAGTTCCTATTGTTGATGAAATTTTAGAAGAAGCGAATGGTCGTAAAATTGTTTTATCAGCACAAAGGTTTGACATTATTAAAGGTGTTCCAGAAGCTTTACTGGCAGTTAAGCAAATTTTGGATGCTAATCCTGCTGCGTCAAAAGAAACTCTTTTTGTGTTTTGTTGTCAGCCAACCCGCTATGAAGGTGTTACATGCTATGATGATTATCAAGAGGAATGCTTGGATATCATTGATGATTTAGAAGAAAATTATCCAGGTGCAATTCGAATGGTTGCTGGTTTGCCACGAGAAGGATTACTTCAACTTATGGGGAAAACAGATGTTATGTATGTGCCGACAACTATCGAAGGGCAAAACCTTGTTCTGAAAGAATATGTTGTGGCTCAATCTCTAAATGACAAACCAGGTATCTTGGTGATGACGACAGGTTGTGGTGCGCATGAAGGTATGGCAAATACGGGTGGTGTGTTTATTATGGAGCCTCGCGATGTAAACGAACATGCAGAAAAATTGTCCCAAGCATTAGATCTGGCTGGTAAAGCAGAAGCACAGCTTATGCTGAAAAAGCAGTTAGAGACAATTCATGGGTGGACATCAAAAGATTACGGCGCTGAACTTGCATCAGAAATGTATCAAATTGCTATCGCACCTTATCCTGTTCTGCCTAGGCCTGCAAATGATACGGGACAAGTGACCATGGGCAAGAAGCATGGTCTTGTACCTTTGGGATAATTCGTTTAGCTTTTTATTGTTATTAAATAATTAAATGGAAAATTAGTTTGGAACAATCTCTTAATCTCGGTGTTATCGGTAATTGCTCGGTGGCTGCCCTAATATCACAGAACGCTTCTATTGAATGGTTTTGCTATCCCCAATATGATTCTGACCCTGTATTTAGCCGGCTGATTAATGGCCCTGTATCTGCAGGAAATGAAGGGTATTTCAGTATTGAAATAGAGAGCCTTCAAGACTCTGTGCAAAAATACCTTTCTGAAACGGCAATCATTGAAACTATTCAAACGAATGATACTGGCGATGAAATTAAAATTATCGATTTCTGCCCAGTGATTGATGGAAATGATTTTAATGATGGAATTCCAAAGGCAATTATCCGAATCATCTACCCTGTTAAGGGAATATCAAAAGTAAATCTAGAACTGAAACCTACATTGGAATATGGCGCTGAGAAGCCGAGCGCTGAAAAAGCAGTTGGACATACTCGATATTATAATGAAAATACTGAATTGTTTCTGCAAACAAACCTTCCTAACGAAACAGACTTTAACGAATATAAATTCTCCTGTGATGAGCCAGTTTACTTTGTGCTTGGAGAAAACTTTCAAGTGAAGTCTTTATCTGATGCTGAAGCTCTGTTGGAAAAAACATCGACATATTGGACTGAGTGGTTAGAGACTTTGAACTTACCATCTTCATACATAGACGAAGTTGTCCGCGCAGCAATAGCATTAAAAATTTGTACTCATAAACCAACGGGAGGTGCTGTTGCGGCACTAACATGCTCAATTCCTGAATACGATGAATGTAAATATAGGCATTGGGATTACCGCTACAGTTGGGTGCGTGATAATTACTTCACAGTAAATGCTCTTTATTCGTTAGGGGATTACGAATGTTTGAATATTTATTCTGAATGGTTGAAAGATGTTTTGGCTTTTTGTCGTAAGGAGAAAAAATACCCTGCGGCATTTAGAATTTCAGGAACGCATGATGCCGAAGAATCTATCTGTGAAACGCTTTCTGGGTATAAAGGTCAGGGCACAGTGCGCGTTGGAAACGAAGCATATGAACAAGAACAAAATGATTTTTTTGCTGCGGCCATACTGACCGTCAAACCTTATTTCACGGATACAAACTTAAAAGCAGGAGATTGCCCAGTTCCTGTTGAATGGTTGGAAGATTTAGCACGCACAGCAAGTGAACGTTATGGGGTTGCGGACGCAGGCTTGTGGGAATTTAGAACCCGCGCAGAGGTCTATACTTACTCCGCTGTGAACTGCTGGAGTGCTTGTCATTCTATGTATGATATTTTTAAAGCCATAGGCAACGAAGATAAGGCATTAGAGTGGGAAGCTATTGCGAAAAAAATCTATGACAATATATATGAAAACGCATGGAACGCTGACCTTGAAAGTTACACAAACGCATTTAATGGAACGCATGCCGATGCCAGCATGTTCTTGCTCTCTGAGCTTGGCTTTCTAAAGCAAGGTGACGAACGTCTCAAAAAAACAAATGATTTCTTAGAGAAACGTCTGCGTAAAGGGCCTTACGTCTTCAGGCATGATCATAAAGATGATTTTGGAACCTGTATTATTGCATTTGTTTCATGCACATTTTGGATGTTGTCGGCCTTTATTGACCAAGGTGACAGGATTGATGATGCAAAAGAAATTTTTGAGGAGTTTCTATCCAGCACAGACAATGCGCATGGCCTTCTCTCTGAGCATATTGATCAAGAAACGGGCCAACTTTGGGCCAACTATCCGCAAACATATTCAATGGCAGGAATTGTCTCTGTTGCTTCTAAATTAAAAAATTGACATAACACTGGAGTTGTTGTATGTTTCTTAGATTCATAAATAAGGAGAGCTATAATGAACACGGCATCAGCAGAAGAAAAACTGGCAGAATTTATCAATGCAGGAGCTTATATACTCTCTGATAATGATGGTACACTGGCACCATTCACGAAAACACCAGATGAAACGGTAATCCCACAGGAAACATTGCGTAGCATTGCAAGATTTCAGGCCTGTACAAGCGATGATAAGTTCCAGATTGTATCGGGACGTGATAAGGATGCGATGCAACAATTGGTAAACCGCTCTTCTCCAACAGCACCTGATATGCCACTTGTAACTGATGATGGCGCTCGCTTTACATGGAAGGATAAGGAACTTGTTATCCTCTCCGATGACGAAGTCGCTTTCTTTGATGCCGCCAAAACAAAAGTAAACGCTTTCATTGATGCTGCTATTGGAAAAGATCCTACAATTAAAGATCAAATTGCTATCGAGACACGTGTTGCAGGTATGAACATCAATCTTAATTTGATGCACGACGCACGTGGTGAAAATGCGACGGCACAATTTGACGCTCAATTAAAAGATTTGTTTGAAGGCATTTGTAAAGACGCTAACTTCGCTGTTCACAGGCCACCTGGTCATGGAATTGAGATGAGAAGTACACTGACAACGAAGAAGCAAGGTATTTTGGCGTTAATTGACCGTGGTATTATTCCAGAGGATGCGCCTTTGGTATTCCTTTGTGATGATATTAAAGTTGATGGTAATGATGTTGCTCTGGCCCAACATGTTACAGATAAAGGCGGTATGGTTGTCCAAATCAAGCATACAGGCAATTTCCGTGATTATCCGAATGAAAGCCTAGCCTTGACTCCTGATGTTGTTTTAGAAGGCTCAGAAGCTATCGCAGGGTTAATTAATGGTGCTTGTGATAAATTGAATGCCCCTAAATTAGGCATGTAGTATTCTCTGTTTTCACCACATTCATAGGATTGGTGTTTACAAGCATTATCTTAGGGGTGAAGTGTAGCTGTTATATAAGACGATATGTAAAAAAACAATTGGAGGACGGAGTTCTGCAGTATTTTGATATCAAGCAATTGAAATAATTAAAAGTTGTACGGATATGCCTGTTCTTATATACGAAAACATACTACCATCTTTAGTTAGATTGCAAACGAATTGGCATGAATTTAGATGAGTTCAAATATACCTTAAGCCTCTATTTTAAAAGTTTACGTATGAATGTTTATAAAGGTGTATGAAGAGTTTATTGGAGGCACGGAGCGGAATCGAACCGCTGTACGGGGAGTTGCAGTCCCCTGCATGACCACTCTGCCACCGCGCCTTGATGGTAAGTCATTTAGAAACCATGTTTTACTATAAAAACTGTCTAATAAGCAACCATTCATATGTTTATTTTAGCGCATTACTTTTTTAAAATACGCTCAGGCGGCTAAACCCGCTATGCGTGACACTGGTAATAAATGCATAGCGTGAATTATCACTAGAAAAAAGACGCTGGATACTGTAAATAATGAAGGGTTATTCATTAAGAAAGTAGTATCTCCGATGGCTCAAGCTCCCAATCATTTCAAAATTGCCCGTCAATCTATGCTAGACAGCCAAATTCACCCAATGGGGGTGACGTCTGAAAAATTACTTGCGGCGTTTGGTGATGTGCCGCGTGAAGATTTTGTACCTGAGGGGATGCAACGCATATGTTATTGCGATGAAGATATCCAAATTACGAAAGAAGGGGCTTCTGAGCGCTATCTTATGGAACCATCCGTTGTGGCGCGCATGATACAGGCCGCCAAGCCCAAGCCACACGAAGTGGCGTTAACAATTGGGTCGGGCATTGGCTATCACGCGGCCATCCTATCCTCCCTCGTCAGTACCGTTATCGCGCTGGAAGAAGATCAATCCCTGATTGACCAAGCGCAAGCGGTTTGGGATAAGCATGCTTATTGTAATATCGTTGGTGTTAAAGGGGTGCTGAACAAGGGCAATCCAAAACACGCGCCGTTTGATTTAATCATCATCAATGGTGCGGTGGCCGATGTGCCTTTAGAGATTAAGCAACAATTGAACATTGGCGGGCGTTTAATTGCCCCTGTTAAAGTAAAAGATCAAGTTGTTACGAAGGTGACGCTGGTTGAGCGTGTTCAAGAAGATGTGTTTTCGCAAACTGTGCTATTTGACAGTGGAACGCCGTATCTTGAAGGGTTTCAGCCTGTAGAAGAATTTGTATTTTAATGAAATTTTTCAATGCCTTGTTGATGGTTTCTTGCTTTATGCCTCATGCGGTATGGGCGCAAGATGATGTTGATATCACAAGCGATAAAGCCCAATTTTTAGCAGAGTTTGATACGCGGGGCATGTGGAATGATCTGAACCAAACCAATGAAAGCCTCTATTATTATCTTGAGCAAGCCTATCGCGCCAATCCCACCTTGTTTGCGGCGCGCGCCGCATTATTGACCGTTCAAGAAAAACTGGCGCAAGCTAAAAGTGGGTATTTACCGACCGTAACCGCCGATGCGGGTATCACTTATAGCAACACAACAGCCGAAGGCGAAAGCTTTGCCGCCAGTGATGGCAGTAATACGGCCAAAACAATGGGGGCAACGGTGGTGCAACCTCTATATAGGGG
>CALDHI010000103.1 GCA_937941545.1 uncultured Alphaproteobacteria bacterium | reverse complement strand
ACAATTTACATCAATTGATTTACAAGGCGGGACGGACACATCGCGTGTGAACATCACAGGTGATGTGGATGTAACAGCGCTTGGCACACCCACTGTAGCAAATGTAGAGAATGGATTTTTAACAGGGTCTGCAGGGGCGGACAATCTTACGATTTCTGGCGCGCAGCTCGATGCCCTTGTGTTCGGTACAGGAATAATAGATTTTGGAGGTGGGGCTGATATACTTAATCTTACCACTACCTCTGCCAATCTGAATTTGCTGGGTTCAACATCAAATACTGCGGTAATAAACCTAGAAACAATTACTGCAAATGCTGCGGCTGCAGGAGTTATAATTGATCTTTCTGCTCAAATTGAAAGTTTAATTATAACGGGCAGTTCTCATGCCGATTCTATTTCCACAGGTTCTGGTATTGACGTTATTAATGCAGGGAATGGAAATGATATTATAAACTTATCTAATGGAGATTTCGTTTCCGGTGAATCTATTAATGGTGGTGCCGACACAGACGAAATTATTCTAACAAACGCAACAACGATTGATTTGGATATAGGGACACTTGCTAATATTGAAAACTTTACTGGAAGTGGTGGTGATGACAATATTACAACATCAGGGACACAGTTAAATAACGTCATATCAACATCTGGGGTATTAGATTTAGGTGGTGGCACAGATACGCTGTACCTGTCTTCCACTTCAACAAATTTAAATACTTTAGGAGTTACAAATACATCAATAACTGGTTTAGAGCGTATCGATGCATCCGCCTCAACCACTGTCATTACAATTAACATGTCTGGTCAAACAGAAGATTTGATAGTTACTGGCGCGAATAAATTAGAAGACACAATCACCACAGGTGCAGGTAATGACACTATTTATACGGGTGATTTCACAGGAATTTCAGGCAATGTTCTTTGGTTTGATGCATCCGACAGCTCTACGGTTTTAGACGCCGAAGGCGATGCCTCAGATAGCGGTGCTTTTTCTGGCGTGGTCTCAACATGGTTAGATAAATCAGGTAGTGGCAATGATTTGACTGGCACAGGCGCAACGATGGATACAATTGGCGGTTTAGATTCAATTCGCTTTACGAGTGATATTATGACAGGAGTAGATGCTTTTGGTGGCAGCACCGAAGAAATTGAAATTTTCTTTGTGATGCAAGAAAATGTAAGAAACGCAAATCAATTTATTTCTTTTAATGGAAATAGTGGAACTCGGGTTTTCTTTCATACGCCATGGAGCAATGGGGATTGGTATTTTGATCCTGGTGATGTCCTTCCTAGTTCAACCAGGTTACAAACAACAGGCGCGCCCAAAGCTGTAGGTGATGTTACAATGATCAGTGCAAATAGCTCAACCTTTGATAATGATAGAAATCTTACTTTGGATGATGGTGTTACTTTTACTAAAACAACCAATATTGCAAATAGTTTAGGTACAACAGGAGGTCTACGCATTGGTCAAAACGCAAATGATCAGGAGTTGGCAGAATTGATAGTGTTTGACCGTAAATTGACTGATGCAGAGCGTCAGGAAGTAGAAGATTACCTTGATGCTAAATGGAATACAGGAACAGCCTACACAGCGCCTGATCTTTATGTAAGTGATGAAGATGTTTTTACAGGCGGCGCGGGTGCAGATACTTTTGTATTTAGTGCTAACAATTCAGATAAAGATGTTATTTCAGATTTTTCAATCGCTGAAGGTGATGTGTTAGATATCAGTGATATTATTACAGGCTTTAGTGGCACTATTACAGATCATCTTGAATTTGTTGAGCTAGCTGGCGATACCTACGTCCGTGTTGACGCCGATGGTGGCGCGGATGAATTCCAAATTGTTGCTCAATTAGATGGCGTTACAGGGCTGGATGAGGCAACGCTTTATGCTAATGGCAATATTATTGTTTAACCTGTCGTGCGTAAAGGCCTCCCATGGAAATAATAGCGCCCATCCCCTCTCTCTCTCTCTCTCTCTTAGTATTGTTGAAGGTACTATAATTTACCCAATTTATTTTTTATAATGCGTATAAGACCAGACGCTTACGTTATATCTTCAAAAATAAATTATGACTTTACACTAACCGCAAGTGAAGAGCGTCAAATAATAAATAATTTTAGGGGTTTGGTGTTTTCCTTCATAGACCTATCGTATCTGTGATATTTGTTGATTAGGAGAACTTATCATGTGAATGCCTCCGTTCAAATTATATGTCTACTTTGCTTTGTTGACCAAAATTTTTGATCTTCTAATCATCTTATTATAATCTCTTATGTGGAATTTCGCTGACGTTCACGAAAATAATAACGAACATTTTCTCATTTCTGTTCGTATAACTGAAATAAGTCAATTTTGAAAGAAGCACTATGAAAGCAATAGTTTACGGAATTATATCTATATTTTTAATATCAGTGACTGCTTATGCCGCAAGCTTAATCTTTATATCGCAGCAAGGAAATTGGCGTTGTTTTGAAGGAGATGGCTTACCTGATCACAAGACGGGCAACTTCCCTAAGAGGTCAAACCCCAATTCTATTAAAGCACAGAATATTAATATGTGTATTCCTTTAGAACCAGTAAAAAATGTCAGTCCCCAAAATATTCGTGGCAGTATCGGAATTGCAGTTAACGGCGTTCAATTTCGTCCTACAACTGCGGGTTTTTACGACCCCAAAGGTAAGCGTGGGCATAGCCCTCGAGGAGATAAAAATTGGAGCTTGGATATATTTGGTACGCGAGGGAAGTTAGGCTTAGATTTTAATAATGCTCATGTGGGCCCCAATGGCTTGTACCATTATCATGGTATTGCAGAGAGCTTAACAAAAACATCGGGTAGTTCGTTAGTTGGTTATGCTGCTGATGGCTTTGAGATGCATTACATTGGTAGTAAGGCGGCCTCAGGCTATCAATTAAAAAAAGGAACGCGCCTTTCTGGCCCAGGTGGTGGCTATGACGGTACTTATAATGAAGATTACGAGTATGTAAGCAGTAAAGGTAACCTTGATCAATGTAACGGTGGTGTTTTAAACGATAAATATGTTTATTTTATCACTGATACATATCCGTTTGTTGGACGTTGTTTATGGGGAGAGGTAAGTACTGATTTTGGACGATAGGAACACTAGGCTAATGAGCCGATTTAAAACATTTACCGCTGCAATATAATCTTGTAATGTTATCAGCTCCTTAAAGTGTTTTTTATATAATTGTGTATGTCAGAGCCATATTTTAAAGTTTAAAAAGTAAAATGCCTGCGTGCACCCTAGGCTAGAGTTATTTGGAATATATGACCTGGAGATGCCGGGTCTTGAAATATGGGCGGATGGTGTAAAGCTGGGCTCTACACATTCTATCTCATCTTCAGGTAAATAAATTTTATCTCTTTTACATACGGCGGCTCTTTGCCTTCTGCTTTAGAGTTTCGTTTTACGGACGCAAGTGGAGAAACGCCACGTACAATCGAAGTGCGTTCGGTAACGATTAATGATAACTACGTTAATACGACTAATTTTCTTTCTAGTGACAGCCTTACCAATGGACAAACATCTGTCGTTGATATCTCCAATTCTGTTTTTCTTTTCGATGAAAGTGAGCCCTCTAGCGTTACTTTTACAACAGGCGCAACTAAAAAATTCACAGCTGGCATAGACTTTCATAACAATTACAATGGTACAGCTGATGAGGCATTTGATATGTTGGCGGGAAATGATTACGCATATACAGGCTCGGGTAATGATACGATTTCTGATGGTGCCGACATTCTTGTTGGTGGTGTAGGCGCCGATAAACTCACTGGGGGCAGTGGCGCAGGAACAGACAATCTTATTATACTCCATGCGCCCACGATTTATTTTACAACAGGTATAATTAATGAGCTTGAGACCCTAACGGGATTGGACGGTGATCAAGATGTAATGTATATAATTGAACAAGCGTTAAAGTTTACGGCCATAGATTTACAAGGTGGCAATGATGCTTCACGTATCAGTATAACAGGCGATGTTGATGTCACGACGTTATGAACGTCAACTGTTAGTAATGTAGAAAATGGATTTGTAACAGGGCCTGCAGGTGCTGATAATCGCATTATATCTGGCACGCAATTAGATGCTTTAGTGTTTGGAATCGGAACAATTAATTTTAACTGTGGAACAGGCACACTTATTCAGGTAGATGCTAATGAAGCAGCAGGAGGGTCAAATTTTGTAACTATTGCGAAAATTTCAGAGATTACAGGGCTAGATGAAATTACGCTTTATACCGATGGTAATATTATTTTGTAAGTAAGGTGTTCATTATTTTTATAGTATTAGAACAGTCATTGAAGCCTTGCTTGCTGTGTCACTCTTGAAACATATTAGCATGACCTGTGCATCATCACGTTCTGTCTTTATGATCCTGTCTGACGATAGGCTATGAAAGTATGATACTCATCAACATCTGTTTCAATAGCTCTATAATTGACTTAAGACGCTGTTAACTTAGGATAGTTTTTCTGAGCGTATAAATAGCCAGCGGAAAATTACGGTCAGCGTCACAATTTTGATAACTACTTTAATATTAATGAAAAAGTTACTTTTATAATGCTTCGTGTATCATGATTTCTAATGAACAGGGGATAGCATTTTCCGCAATTTTTTGACACCGTTGATAGCTTTCTTTTAAATCATTAGAGGAGATTTTATAAATTTTTTCTGTGCTATCTAACGTTTTCACTTCAAGCAAATCATCATATAATTTATCTGAAGTATTGTTATTTAATTCCCCTAGTAAAGATAAAATTTTAGATTGAGGTTTGTTTCTTATTTTAAGGCCATATATGATTTCATTTTCGGGGCTATATTGATAGACAACATTTATAGGAATTTGAAGTTTACTTTGATCTAATTTAAAATCGGATCCATATATTATATCCCCAGAATAGCTTATTTCTACTAAACGTGGGAGCGGTAGACTTGCTTTGTATTTCTTGCCTGTCCTGTTGCTGACCATCATAATATATTTCCCTGGCTTAACTCTTGAAGCCACATAAAACCCATCATAAGAGGCACGAACATGTTTCTTTTTTTCTGATTTGGCGCCAATGGAATAAAGTAAGATTTCCGCTCCTCTAATTGGTTCTATTTTTCCTTTTTTATCTTCTAAAAATACGGTTCCATCAATTTCTCCTGACATATGAACAGGGAAATCTAATTCTATTAAGCCTCCTGATGTCGGAAATACGGATGAACCTTCTGTCGCTGACAGCATAAAGGGATCAGGCAAGGTTGAATTATCAATTTTTATATCAGTAACTCGTGTTTCAGGCAAATTGTTTATCAGAGCATAACCGTCACTATCTGTACTTATATTGCGCTTAATATTCATACTCTTAACGGAAACATCTTGAAGAGGAATATCTGATTCATCGTAGGTATTATTACCGTTTTTATCATGATAAACGAAAGATGAAACAAGACCGCTACCTATGCTTTTTCTATTTGTCATTTGTGGCGTTGCACTGTGTGGCGTATCTATTAAATTGAAATTTAGATTGACCCCTGCATACAATTCTTGTTGATTATTGAGTTCTACGAAAGGGGACGTCGTAAAATAATTATTGATATAATTCATACCTAAACGAACTTTTATTAAATCATTTTGCGGTTTATAATCTAGTCTCAAGTCACTCGAAAATTTTAATGATTGGTAATAATTGGCTTGAATAAAATATTGTTCAATATTCGCCATAGGGTCTATGTTATAGGTTAAACCGCTTCTAAAAAAATATTTTCCAAAGTTTGCGCGAGTGGAAAATGTATTTGTAATTATATTATTAGATACAGATTCCTGTCCTAACTTTTTTCTAATCAGGATGTTGTTACTTACATTATATTGTCCTTTTTGATATCCAACCCCTATACGCCCCTCTATCGTATCGTTGTTTTCTGCATTTTTTTTGTAAGAGGCATTTGCTAATAAGCTTATACGAGACTTGTCCCGTAATAAAAATGATTTTTGTATATTACTACTAACATTTAGTGTTTCAGAAATTCCTGACTCTCTTGTTATATAATTTTTGCTTTTGAAAGTGCCGTTAAGTGAAGTGTTCCAGCCTAAAAAATCACGTCTTATATTAATTTGTGTTGCAGTATTTGCTTGAGAATCAATGGCTGAGTTAGCATCAATTAAGAAATTATTTACAATACTTGTTAAGCCATACCCAAAAAAAACTTTTTGTTTATTATGAATTTTTCTTCTTGTAAAACCCGCATAAGCGATTATGTTATTTATAACTTTATTATATTTGAAAACAACTTTTGGGCTGCCTTTAAGTTCATCATTATAAGCGTTGTTCTTTTGATAGACGTTCGTTTCAGCTAGTGAAATTGATAAATCATATTTAGCGTCTTGCTGGGCAAGTAACCCAGCGGTTACAGGTGCACTTATCTTGCGTGTTCTCATTTCTCCTTGCGGTCCGTAAAAAAATAATTCAAATTCATTGTTTCCTGCAAATAATTCTATATTTTGGAACTCATAGAATCCCTCATTGGTAACAAGTGTAGAACCTAACAATATATTATTACGGTATAGTTCTATATCCCAACCTGGTATCGCATTTCCGTTAATGTCTGTCCTTAAAAATTGAATATTATCAAATGAATTATTCGTTACACGAAAACCTAATTCTTGTGGAGAACTTCCTGTAAGGGGTAATTCTGCAAGTGTGATATCTCCAATGGCATATGATCTTGCCTGAAGTGGCCCTAACAATGTGGGCGTTTCGCTTTTCTTCGAAAGTCTTAAGGAGACGCCTGTAATGTTATTTCTATTATCAGAGCTAGATAAGGCGTATAAACTATGTTTTAAAGCTTGGCCTTCCACTGTGGTTGTATTGTTTACAAATAGAGGTGAAGAAGCGTTTTCGCTCTTTCTATATCTAGTGCCAATTCGTATATTTGCCGTATTTATATCAAGCCATTGGTATTCATTGGGATGCCTTGGTAGCTTTGGTTCTCCATAGTTTTTAAAATTTGGGATAGATTTTTTTTCACGGCTTAGTTTTGCTATTAAAGGAAGGGGGTAAGTACTTTCAATTTCTAAAAACTGTTGCGCCGTATCAATATGAAATACAAAATCAAACCAGTCTTCTATATTGTCTTTATTTATAAAAATATCACCTTCATAAATAAAATAGTTTTCTTGATCTAAAGGGTAATCTTTATTCTTGGACACAACTAAATTGGTATTTAAATCAATTTTAATTTTCCAGTCTTCCCGTAAAAACCAGCCTTTAGCTAGTTTAAGAGACTTGTCGTATTTAATGTTTAACTCTAATGTATTAATTACATCTTCTAAAGAAAAATAAAATTCACTATTTTTTTTTAGTGCATATATCTCATTAGGAAAAGTAATATTTTTAATTTTAGGGCGTAGTAAATAATTAAAAGTTGTTTCTGAATTTATCTGATTATAGGCCACAGCTTTTTTAGAGAGACATACGTAAGTATTCAAAAATATTAAAGTGTATGACCATATAAGAAATAATTTAAATATTTTTTTTCTAAAATAAACCATATATTTTTAATATTCTGTCTTTGAAAAGCGTTGTAAAATATACTGTTCCAGCACATATTGTTTTTTTTATATTTTTTTTTGTATGATCAGATAAACGTAATTTTTTTATTTTTTCAAATATTATTTTTAAATAAAAGTTATGACGAAGAAAAATTATGATAAGATTTTAGAGTAAACCATTACGAAATAATTTTTTTTGTATAATAAGGGAGATAATAAATTATGAATAATTTTAAACAGAGTGTAAAAATATTAGCATTATCATGTGCTATATTTTCAGGCTTTAATATTGTTGTTGCTAATGCGCAAACAGCTAACATGACAGCAACAGCATCGGTTCAAAACACGCTAACTTTGGCAACGCCATCGCAGTTAAATTTTGGCACTATCGTTGCTGTTTCTGATACTACAAATACTGCGACAGCTACTGTAAGTACTTTGGGTGTCTTAAGTGTTGCAACAGCTGGCGCGCCAGCATACACAGCAATTGTAGATGATTCTGCTGCTACTGCTGGTCAAGTGACCGTAGAGGATGGTGCGGATGGTGCGATTATTAATATCACGATTAATAATGTTGTTGACCCAGTTAATGGAACGGAAAATTTTGTGTTAGATGATTTCGAAACGAGTTGGAATGGTAATGCGGCTGAATCCCAAGTTATTGGTACAACATTCACAGAAAATTTTGCTGGTATATTTGGTGGTGGTACTAATACATTAGATATAGGCGCAACTATTACTACGACTACAACTACCGCTGCTGCGTATAGTGATGGTGCCTATAATGGTACATATGATGTCATCCTGAGTTATTAATTTTCACCTCCATTAAAAGCCTCACTTAATTTAAGTGGGGCTTTTGTGTTTTATAAAATCTTAAAATGGAATTATATAATGTTTAGAATTTTTGTAACAACTATAATTATGACGCTTGCTATCCCTAATATTGCTTTAGCGCGAATTGATATACTGCCCAAAAAAGTAGTGATTCAGGAAAGGCAAAAAAGTGGTGAATTTAGTATTCTAAATTTATATGATGTTGTAGGTAATTTTCGAATTGAAATTGTAAGTTATAAGCAAGATGAAAATGGTGTATATCAAAAATTAGATACGTTTTTAAATCCCAACTTTGATCCAAAAAAAGTTATTCGATTTTCACCAAGGCAGTTTACACTTGAGCCTGGGGAGCGTCAAAAGGTTCGACTTTTAGTTAGGAAGCCCGCTAATTTAGATGATGGAGAATATAGATTTCATGTGAAAGCTATCCGTTTTGTAAATGATGACTTAAGAAGAAATAATACTGGTGCAGTTAGTTTGTTAATGAATATGGGCGTTACAATTCCTGTGATTGTTAGGCATGGAAAAATTTATAGCGATGCTAAAATCCAAAATACGCAGCTTAATATTTCAGAAACAGATAGTAAACCAGAGCTTGAGGTTAATATTTCAAGGGAGGGTAATTCTAGCACAATTGGAAAATTAGATGTTATTTGGCAATCTCAAGAAGGGGATGAAAAAAGTCTTGGTATGGTATCAAATGCAAATATATTTACAGAGATTAATAACAGAAAATTTATTGTACCTTTGCAAGAAATCCCAAAAAATAATGGGCATTTCTTAGTGCGCTACAGTGATGAAGTAAAAGAGGGGAAAGTTTTTGATGAAGTGGTCATTAAGCCTTAAATTATTAACGTTTTGTATCATTCTTTTCTATTCAGGAGAACCAAAAGCTCAAAATATTGTTGAAAACCAAACTTTGAGTTTTGGCCGCTTTATTTTAGCCAGTAATTCAAGTGTGAAAAGTATTAATTTATTATCGACAGGTAGTTATGTTGCCGATTCAGATTTTATCTTTTTTTTAGAACCTCAAATGGCAAATATTACGGTTGATGATTACCCCCCTTTAACTGAATTAGAAGTAACGTTAGGTACAACAGTATTAGACCCATTGGGAGCAGTCGGAGCTAATTTCTTTATTAGTGATGTTTTTACAAATCCTATTATAATTAACACTGATGCGAGTGGCTCAGCTACTTTTGATATTGGCGCGCGCCTTAACAGTGATGGGAGAGGGGATATTCATTCAGATAGTGATTATGAGGGAATTTACAGTGTTAGTGTTGCCCCTGCGATGTAAAGTGTCCTATGTTTGACAGAGCGGGCAAATCAACGGATAATTAGCCTAATAATACTGCATTATTCCTTATTGTAACGCTATAAAGGCTTTCCAAATGTTAAGACAGTTGCTTTCCTGCTCATATGATCGGAGTAATAATATAACTTACATATTATTACTATGCGCAACTATGTTAAACATAACATCTTGTGATTTTATTAATAAAAATGTATACGCAAATCACAAGAATGGGGCTGTTATTAAAAAGGCGTTGCCACCAGAGTTTTTAAATGATCCAAATGTTATTGTAAATCCAATTGTCATTCAAAATGAAGAAAATGTTTTACAAAAGAGCCAATCTATAGAAGAACGTATTACAACTTTAGAAAAAAACTTTTTATCGCTTCAACAAACGATTGATAAGATGTCTCCTGCGATAACAAAATTGCTTGGGATTGAAAATGAATTTGATAATTTAACATTCCAACTTGAAAACTTAATCAACAATGGTGATTTTAATAATAAAGATAGCCGTGAAGGCGAACTACTCACTAATGATGATGTGACTGATTTAGAAAATAATTCTGAGACTGGCGTGATTAAAAAAATAAGATTAGGTAACCACCCAGAGAAAACAAGAATTGTTATAGAAACGACAAATAATTTGAATTATAGGGCGTCTGTTGATAACTCTAAAAATAAATTGGTATTATTGTTTACTGATACTGAAGTCAATATGGATTTTGATGAAGTATTAAAAACGTCTAGTCGTTTTCAATCTATTATTAAAGAGTTGAATGGGAGAGAAACAAAATTAGTTTTTCAGGCAAAAAAAGCTTTTTCTATTTTAAGCCAAGAAAAAATAAAATCTTCAGAAAAACATAAAAATTTCCGTATTATTATAGATTTAACAACTAAATAATGAAACTTATAGTTATGCGGCGAAACCGTGATGACTGAACAAAGTGTAATTGTGTTATCAATTAGTCATTAGCTTCAACGTGGATTTAATGACTAATATATGCATAAATAGATTGAGAGGTTTCACTTTTTCTATTCGTGCTCCTTTAGATGGTTGATGATGCAGGTAATCAAGCGCCTCTGACGATGGAGCCGCGTGCATAAAATCTATGAGTGCGGGAAATAGAAAATTTAATAGTGGTATGCCCAACCACTCCCTAACTTTTCTTTATAAAAATTTAGTTATATTCAAACTTAAATAGCATAAATACTTTAAAATGCTTTATTCACACTAAAGAAGAATTGTGGGTCGCGATTGCCACGACTAGATACGTCACGATGTAATGGTTGCGCCGCGATAAATTCCGCATCAATATCCATTGGTAAATCTAAACGCACCCCTAAGCCTGCAGATGTTAGCGAGTTACGTTTTGCCGCACTGTTATTTGCATCTTGGTTCCATACTGTTCCAGAATCTAAGAAAGTATATACTTGAACCTTACGGTCAGCGTTATTCCACTGTACTTCAACCTTACCAGCGATACCGTCATCCCCTACTGTTTCAGAAGGCTCATAGCCACGAACAGTCGAGATGCCGCCTAAGCCAAACTCTTCTGAACTAAGCAATGGGTTATTTGCCAATTGCGCACGACCTGATAAAAGCACGTTCACGCTGCTTGTGATGCGTTGTAAGCGTTGTAGCTGCACATTATACTTCGTAAAGGTTGGATCGCCAAGGGAGCGTGTTAAATTCGCATCCCCCTTGTCACTTGCCCCAAGGATATCAACACCTTGAGAGACTTCCATATCAATCGTATTCACAGCCACACCAAGCAATCTATCAAGGAAGTCCGCTTGCATACCAACGCGTATCGCACGAATTCTGTCTTTAACTGTCGCTTGGACGTTATTCTTACTATCCACATTCCGCAAATCAAACAGCGCCCGCCCGATTAAGTTGACGTCACGAGAGCGTATAAATGGATGCTCTGCCCCAATAGTCAGATTTTTTGAAAGCCCCTTAACTTGAAATTGTTCAAGTGTGAAGCCCGGGTCTGTATCAGTAATACTTGCCCCAGCAATGATATTAGTGCCCCAACGACCAACGGGTTGTTTATAACCAATACCACCAAAAGCAAGCTCCGCACCTGCATCAGGAGCAACAACAGCTTGAAGAGTTACTTGCTCATTGAGACCTAAAAGAGAATTAAATGTTGTTGAGCCATTCAACTGTAGAGGGCCTAAGAAACGGCTACCGTAATTATCAACGCCAGCTGTCGCTTCGAATGTATCTCTTTCAACGATAATTATCATATCTGCTGCCCCTGAAGCCTCAGGAGACGGACTGATGATTGTACGGGCATTCACACCAGGAAGGTCGTTAATCAACAAAAGTTGACGCTCCATCTCCTTAATATTCAACGCACTAGCGTCATTAATGTATGACGCGTATTGTTTAATAAGTTCTATTTCTGAATCGCTCTGCGTATCCCCTTGAATTTGGATATTATTAATGTAGCCTTCTACGATTTGTAAATTGGCAACACCGCTTTCAATTGTTTGAGGCGGCACAATAACTTGAGATAAAATATAGCCATCATTTCTATATTTAAGCGTAATCTTATTCGCGATTGCATATAAATCTGCCAAAGAAATCTTCTGACCGATTTTATCAGCGTACATTGGGTAAAGCTGGTCTTCACTATATTGGTTTGCCCCTTGTAAGCGCAGGCCACCAAAATCAAATTTGACGTTTTCCGCCCCTGCTGGGGCGTTTTGCAAGGCGACACTATTTACTTTAATTCTTGGTCCCCCTTGAGGAACAAGCTTTTGCTCAGAAATTCTTTCACCGGCACGACCTGGGTCCGCCACCCCTGTTTGTTGATTAACTTGCGCAATCGCTTGTGAGGTGAAAATAAACGATGCCCCCAATATTGCTAAGGATAAAACGCGTTTGGAAACTACGGGTAAGGTGTTTGTCATGATGGACTCCAGATTATATTTTGTGGATTTCAATTTATTGATTTAGATGAGATACGCGAATAAGGCAATAAGTAAATTAATACTAAATAATTGTTTGTTCATAATACCTGAGAATCCTATTTTTACAACTATTTAATAAATCAGGAGGAGATGTAAAGGTAAGATTGTTGCGCGTTTCGCATTTATAGTTGTTTTTCATCAGACAGTGCGGATAATTATCTCTTTTTTGTTGCGGCTAGACATAAAAAGTGCAATTAGTGCGTTATCCTATAAGTAAACTTACGTGAAAATTGTCCCAATAGATGATTTTGAAACGTAATAATATAAGAATTACGAGGCCTAAAAGCCTTTTTTATAGTCTAATGACGGAGAAAAACATGACCCATATTAATAAAGACAACGTATCCAGATTAATCACTAAAACAAGCAAGACGCTTTTAACGACAACGGCCATCACGGCTCTTGGGTTGTCTTTATTCTCAGGCGCATCGCACGCGCAAAATGATTGGTCTGATCACACGAAGGTTGGTGGGGATGCCACAATCACAATTGATAATACCTCTATCGCCAATACAACGACGATTACTCAATCAGGTCACCGTATTAAAGTTGAGGGAGATGGTGATATTAAGTCTGGTTGGACGGTTGATGTAAAACAAGATACTTCAAAGTCACAATATATCTTATTTGATGTTGAAAATGACCCCACGGAAATCCGCGGTAATTTGAATGCAAATGGTGAAATTTACATCTTTGATAAAGAAGGCGTGATTTTTAGTAGCGATTCTCAAGTCAACGTCGGTTCTATTGTAGCCACATCAGGAACATTAGATGAAGCATCTAGTGACTTTGATAAGGGTCGTCTTGTGATAAACAGCGACTCAAATACGGATGGTGACGTCATAACTCAAGGTACAATCACTGTGGCTGAGGGTGGGCTTGCTGGCTTTGTTGCCCCCAATGTCACGAACAGTGGCGTGATTAACGCTAAAATGGGTAGAGTTGTTTTAGCGGCGCGCGAAACAACAACATTAGATATGTATGGCGATGGCTTGGTTGAAATCGCTGTGGGCGGCGAACTGGCTGATGGCCTCATCACAAATTCAGGCGAAATTAATGCCAAGGGCGGCAACGTAACCATCTCTGCCTCAATCGCAAAAACTGCCATAGATAATGTAATCAACATGGATGGCATCATTGATGTTAGCTCCGTTTCCGTTCAAGGCGGCAAGATTATTTTATCTGGCGGTGATAGTGGTAAGGTAACAGTTAGCGGTAAAACAAAAGCTTCTGGTAGCCCAGCTCAAAAAGCAGGCTCCGTTAAAATAATGGCGCAAAATGTTGAGATCACAAACACTGCGGAAATTCTTGCAGATGCCGATGCCAATCAAACAGCAGGTGATATAGAAGTCATCGCGGATGATACCTTAACAATAGATGGGTTACTCTCTGCACAAGGTGAAGACGGCTCAGGCAATATTGAGACAACAGCGCCCAATACAATATTCCAAAGCAACGCGTCTATCCTAGCCACGCGTGAATGGGAAATTAAAACAGATGATAAAATTGTTAACAATGCGCTGGCGTTATTAATTGAAGATCAATTAAACAATGCGGGTGATATGGCGCTCGTTACAACAGTTGGCAATATTGATGTAGATACATTAATTAACTGGTCATCTGACAAAACGTTAACGCTCAAATCACAAAACGATATTCACTTTGTTAACAATGGTGGTATTGACGCAAATAATGCTGGTGATTTTATCGCGCAAGCACAAGACGATATCCGCTTACAAACCGGCAATGCAGGAATTACAATGAATGGCGGCGATGCAAACTTCACAACAGGCGATCAATTTGCAATTGATGATGGGGGCATTACAGCAGGTGGTGGCAACATTATAATTGATAATGCTGGTGAGTTATTTGTGACAGCAAATAGCTTAAGCACATCAGGCACAGGAACAATTTCTCTAAACCAAAATATTGGTAACGGCGCAACAATTAAAAACGCTATTGATGCGATTGATAACACGGGCACAGGCACAAACACAGTGAACGTTGGCGCAGGAACGTGGGCTGAATCTTTAGTGGCTGACGTTGACAATCTTACATTGAACGGTGCCAACGCTGGGCTTGATGGGGCAGATACGTCGCGTGGCGCAGAAACAATTATTACGCCAAACTCACCAGGTATCTTGGTAACGTCTGATAATATCGTGGTTGATGGCATGATGATTGATGGCGCAGATAATGGTGTGCATGTAGATAATGCAGATAATGTAACAGTCCAAAATAACATCATTACAAATTCTACAATAAGTGGCGTATTTGTAGATGAGTCAGACAATGCGAACGTCTTCGGCAATACAATTGATCGTGCGAAGGTTGGTGTGAATGTTGCAAGCTCTGATGACGCAAGTGTTTCGGACAACATGATTACCAATAGCACTAGTATTGGTAT